>SYFT01000075.1 GCA_005799825.1 Acidobacteriota bacterium
AGGCCGTTGACGCCGCGCAGAATCGCCTGCCGCGCGTCTTCACCGTAAATGATCTGTTTTGCCATGATGAATGTTTTCTCCTCAGAACCTGTTACTTTTTGGCGGCCTTACCGTCGACCACGCCGAGGATTTCTTCCTCGCGCATGATGAGGTATTCCTGGCCGTCCACCTTGATTTCCTGTCCGGCGTATTTGCCGAACAGCACGGTGTCGCCCGCCTTGACGTCAAGCGGGGTCACTTTGCCGTCTTTTTCCACTTTGCCTTTGCCAACGGCGATGACCTTGCCGTGCTGGGGCTTTTCCTTGGCGCTGTCGGGGATGATGATGCCGCCGATGCGCTGTTCATTTTCCTCAAGCCGCTGGAGGATGACGCGATCGTGTAGAGGTCTAACGTTCATAGGTGTCCTTTCGAAAACAAATAATGCGGGGGCGGTGCTAGCACTCAGCTTCCCTGAGTGTTAGCACTCCCTGCGTCCGACTGCTAAGTCTACGGGACGCGCGCAACGGGCGTCAAGTCGGCGCGCCAAGTCCCTGAACCCTGGATGGGGCTATCTCTTGAGCGTGCGCAAGTCGATCGCGGAGTAGGCGGCCTTGCTGTACTTCGCCGACCCCTGGAAGGAGACGCTCGAACTGGAGCGCCCGCTGGCGTCGCTGCGGTTGTTGAAGTCCTGGGGTCGCTGGCGGTTTCGCACTCCTCGTAGGTGTCGTTCATCTCGGTGGGCAGTGCCAGGTTCAGGGCCGCGTGCGGGCCGTATTTGACCTTGATCGTTGTCCTTTCGGTCTTGGACTCGATCCACAACTCAGTCTCGTGCACTGCGCCCGTGGCTGGATCCACCCAGATCCGGCCATGCGGTATCTGACGGCGACACACCACCCCGGCTGGTTTTCTTACAGGGACGCTAGCTCGCGCGTTTGATGCGGTAGGTGCTCATTTTGCGGCTGAGCGTATTGCGGTGCAGCCCCGTGATTTTGGCTGCCTTGCAGACGTTGTAGTTGGTCTTAGCGAGCGCCCGCGCGATGAACATCTTCTCAAACTCCCGCTGGGCGTCGTCGAACAGGATGCCGCGGTCGATCATGTGCTGCACAAGCGTGTCGAGGTCGTCCTTGATCATCAGACCTCCAGGTCCCGGCCGGTCAGGACTCGGTAGGCTTCCATGTACTTCTCCCGCGTCCTCGACACCACATCGTCAGGCAGCGAAGGTACGGGTGGCTGTTTGTTCCAGCCGATGCGCTCCAGGTAGTCGCGCACAAACTGCTTGTCGAAGCTCAGCTGCGCCCGGCCCGGGGAATACAGATTCTTGGGCCAGAACCGCGACGAGTCCGGCGTGAGCACTTCGTCGATCAGGACAAGCTCGTCGCCGTCAACCCCGAATTCAAACTTTGTGTCGGCGATGAGGATGCCGCATTTGGCGGCATGCGCCACGCCCAGCCGGTAGATTTCCAGCGTGAGCGCTTTGAGCTGCGCCACACGGCCGGCACCAAGGACATTCGCGGCCTCGACTTCGCTGATGTTTTCGTCGTGACCGGTTTCGGCCTTGGTGGCCGGCGTAAAAATGGGCTCGGGCAACATGTCCGAGTCGTGCAGGCCGGGCGGAAGGGCCACGCCACACACCGCGCCCGTCTTCAGATAGTCCTTCAGGCCCGACCCCGACAAATACCCGCGTGCCACACACTCCACCGGCAAGGGATCGGTCTTACGCACCCACATCGTGCGACCGCGCAGGATGTCGTGGTGAGGCTTCGTGACGGCGGGAAAGTCGTTGACGTCAATCGACAGCAAGTGGTGCGGTGTCAGCGACGCGATGCGCTCGAACCAGAACGCCGACAACTGCGTGAGCACCTTGCCTTTGTCCGGAATGCCCGAACCCAGCACGTAGTCGAACGCCGAAATGCGATCGGTGGCGACGATGAGGAGGGTGTCGCCGAGGTCGTAGACATCGCGCACCTTCCCTCGTCGCTGGAGGGTCAAACCCGGAAGTTGTGTTTCAAGTACGACAGGTGTGTTCATGCGCGTCCAAAGAGAGTGAAGCGTAGAGCTTCCACCGGGCGCACGTCAAGCCTTGTACGCAACTTTAATGCGAATTATTTTTTTCTCAGAATGATGTCGCCGCGTGTGTTGCGCAGCGTGATCTTGGCATCGTTGTTTGCGCCGAAAACGTGCGACAGCCGCGCATCGGATTCCGAAACTTCCGGCTTCAGATCAAAATCCACCGCTTGAATGGCCGCGCTCGACGCGGCCGCATCCAGGGTGAATGCCGGAGCGCCTTCGAGGACAAGCCGCAGGGGTTCCTCCGACGTGATGAGCGTGAGCGGCACGGCGCGATTGATTTCCACCTCCACCTCGGCGCGCCTCACGTCCACCCGGGTCTCGCCCAGGGGCTGCCGAATGGTGACGCGGCCGTCGTTTCCGCGCACGGCGATGGGGCCACGATGGCCGGTCACCGTGAGTTCATTCCGGACTTCGTCCACTTCCATCGCCCCGGCAGATTCGGTCACTTCGGTATCCCCGCCGCGGGCGTCAAGCGTGAGGCCATCAGTGATTTTCGACAGTCGGCCCTTCGAGCGGAGCAGGCGCAGTTTGATGGATCTGGCGCCGATGATGGTCAGGTCACCGTCCTGGTGCGCGCCTGTCACTCCACCCGTGATGTCGGTCAGCGTGACATCGCCGCTCGCTTCCAGATGCACGCCGGCGACCGCGGTGACGGTGGCATCAGAACTGCTTTCGAGGTGCACCAACAGCCCCGGGGGCACGTGCATAGTGACCGTAGACCGCTGCGACCCTGTTTCAGGATATTTCGCCCTCAATACCAGCGAATCCGCCACATCGTCGCGGCCCAGCACGGTCTCCTTGGCCAACGCGAGGGCAGCCGCATCATCGGGCCCAGTGGAACTCACAGAGAAGTCGTAGTCGATGGTGGTCTTCGAATCGCCAACGACGGTGACGGCTTCGTTGATGCCAATCAGCCGCACCTCGCGCAGGCCAGCGGGAACCGGGATCGAGTTCTTTGTGACGTTGACGCCTCGACCGGGATTTCCACGCATCTCGGAGCGCGCTCGGCTGAAGAAGCGACCAAGCGAGAACGAACTGGTGCCCGTAGCAGGCGGCGCGGTGAATTGGAACGCCAGCGTACCCACCACGACGAACCACAGAATGATGAATAACTCTCGCTTTCCCATAGACTTGCCGCCAATCTTATAGTAGAAAGATGAACACACGGCGCGGGGTTCGCGCGCTCCGCCACGTCATGTCCAGTTCCCCACGCACATTTCGCATTCCCTGGTCAGGGCTGCTGATCGCGGGTTTGACTGCGCTGTTGTTGTGGTTGTTTGCCCGCGATCTTGACTGGGCCCACCTTCGGGTGGCGTTTGCGTCGGCGAATCTCGGGTTCATTGGCCTGGCCGTGCTCACCACATTGCAGACATATTTGCTGCGCGCGTGGCGATGGCAGGCGCTGCTGCGACCGCTGGGCGACGTTCCATTTGGCCGGGCGTTCCGCACCACGGTGATCGGATTTACGGCGCTGTTCCTGCTGCCGGCCCGGGTGGGCGAGGTGTTGCGGCCATATTTGCTGGCCCGGCAGGTCGGGCTCAATTTTTCTGCCACGTTTGCCACCATCATCATCGAACGCGCGTTGGATCTGACGGCCGTGCTCTTGCTGTTTGCCGGCGCCATGCCCTTCCTCAGCGTGGATGTGGGCGCCGAGACGCGCATCGCTGGAGCCCTGGCGGCTGTGGCGGCGCTTGTGGGGTTGGCGGCGTTGTTTGTGTGTGCTGGCCATCCGGAGAAGGTGGGGCTGGGGGCCGACTGGTTCAGTCGCATCCTGCCGGCGCGAGCGGCGGCTGCAGTGGGGACATTTGCTCGAAAGTTCGCGGAAGGTCTGGCCGTGATGCGGGAACCACGTGCCCTCGCCGTATCGCTGGCGTGGTCGCTGGCCTTGTGGGCGTCGATTTGTCTGGGCATCTGGCTGGTGTCGCGCGCATTCGGTGTGACGGTGCCGTTCTCCGGCTCGTTCCTTATCGTTATGTATCTGGTCGTGGGCGTGGCCGCGCCCACCCCTGGCGGGGCGGGTGGGTTTCATTGGGCCTACAAGCTCGCCGTGACTACGTATTTCGGGGCCACGGTGGACGAAGCGGCGGCTGCGGCCATTTTGCTGCACCTGGTGTCTTTTGCGCCGGTGGCCGTGCTCGGACTGGCGTTCATGTGGCAGGATGGCCTGACTCTTGGCGGGCTCAAAGCGATGCGGCCGGCGCCAGAGTCCGGAACTGAGGAGGAGACGCGCAGATGAAATGCCCGTATTGCGGTCACCCCGGTGACAAAGTGGTGGATTCGCGCGAGAGCAAGGAGGGCGAGGTCATTCGCCGCCGACGCGAATGCCTCGATTGTGGCCGTCGTTTCACCAGCTATGAGCGGATCGACGAAATCCCCTACATGGTGGTCAAGAAAGACGGGCGCCGCGAACGTTTTGAGCGGCAGAAACTCGTGGCCGGGCTGCTCAAGGCCTGTGAGAAACGGCCGGTCCGCGTCTCGGCGCTCGAGGATGTAGCCGACAAGGTAGAGGCTGCCCTGCAGGAAAAACCCGAACGCGAGATGTCCACGGAGGAAATCGGCGCACATGTCATGGAGGCCCTGCGGCAGCTCGACAAGGTGGCCTATGTGCGATTTGCATCCGTCTATCGAAATTTTCGTGATGTTGATGAGTTCAAACACGAACTTAACGACCTGTTTAAGGCATGATGTGCGCGCGGTGATGACACGGGGTACTCGGGGAGTCGTCGGTGTGGTGTGGCTGGTGGCCGTGTGTGCCGCCACGGTCCTCGCCGCTGCCGACGTGCGCATTACGCCGGTGGTGGCTGAAGACCGTGTGTATGCGAATTTTGCCGCGTCCGGCGTGTTCTCCGAGCCCGTGCGCGAGGCGGTGCAAAGCGGCCTTCCGGTGACCTTGACCTACGTTGCTGAACTGCGGCGGTCGTCCACCCTGTGGTTCGACGACACCGTGGCGGCCGCCACGGTGGCCTCAACTGTGAAGTTCGACACGCTGACGGGCGCCTACCAGGTGTCGAAAATGCGTGAATCCACGGTGCGATGGGCCGAGCAGACGCAGGATGAAGCCCAGATGCGCCTGTGGGTCACCGAGTTCGAACGGGTCCTGCTCAGCGACACGTCGCGCCTGACGACGTTGGGCGAATATTACGTGCGCGTCCGGGCCCGCGACAGCCTGCCGCGCGGCTTCTCGCTCTGGCCGTTCGGCCGTGGTGAAATGTCCGGCCGCGTCGAACTTCCCGTGAACCGATAGACTGGCGGAAGGGCACGCCCGCCTCATGCTGCTCGATTCGCCATCACCTCCGCCTGACCCCATCTCGCCGTCCCGGCGTCGCGCGCTCGATAATCCGCGCGTGCTGACGCTGGCCGTCATCCTGTTGGTGGGCGTGTTGGCCGCCGCCCTGTGGATGCCGCGCATCGCCGGACTCGACCAGGCGCTGCTGGGCAGTGAGGTGGTGTTTTACGCCCTTGCCGCCGTGTCACTCACGTTGCTGCTCGTTCTGGTCGCCGTGCTCGGGCGCAACATCATCAAGCTCTGGGTCGAGAACCGCCGCGGGGCGCCGTTCGCTCGGTTCCGCGCAAAACTCGTGGCGGCATTGCTGGCCATGACTATTGTGCCGGCCACGCTGGTGCTGGTCATCGGCAGCGAGTTTCTGCGCAGTTCGGCGAATCGCTGGTTCAGTGTGCCGGTAGAAGGGTCACTGAGTGCTGCGCGGGAGATTGCGAAGCAGTATCACGGTGAGCGACAGGAGTCGGCCACCCTTCGTGCGTCGTGGCTGGCCACGCGTCTGCCTCCGGGCGACATGGATGCCGGCAACGTGGCGCCGCTGCAGGCTGTGGCCAACAACGAACTGGCCACCATGCGCGATGGCTTGATTGAGATGTATCAGACCGTGTCCACGCCGGGCGGCTTGCGTGACGCAGTGTTCCTGCTCGCGCTCGAGGCTGGGGCGCCGCCTCGCGACATTGTGCGCGCGTCAGCCGATCGCATCGCCGCGCGCGTCGCCGCGTCAGGGCGCGCAGATATGACCGAGGACAGCGTCGACAGCGGCGGTGTCCTGGTGCGGGCGGCCGCGCCCGTCCGCAACGCGGCGGGCCTTGTGGTGGGTGTGGTCGTGGTGTCGTTTCATGTGCCGGAGGCCATTGCGACACAGGAGCGCCTCGCTGCGTCTCGGTTTGAAGAATACAAACAGCTCGAAGTGCTCAAGGTGCCCCTTCAGGGGCTTTTCCTTCAGGTGTTCGTCACCGTCACGCTGCTGATCCTTGTCAGCGCCACGTGGCTCGGCCTTTATGTGGCCAAGCGGATCACCCGGCCCATCCAGATGCTGGCAGAGGGCGCGCGCGCCATCGGCGCCGGCCAGCTCGATTTGCGGCTTGAGCCGCAAACCGGCGACGAGCTCGGGTCCCTCGTTGAAGCATTCAACACGATGGCGGCAGAATTGGGCACGAGTCAGGACCGCCTGCAGCAGTCGCGGTTGGCGCTCGAGCAGAAGAACATCGAAGTGGACGCGCGGCGGCGCTACATCGAGACCATTCTCGAGCGCGTCGCCACCGGCGTCATGTCGCTCGATGCTAGGGGGCGAATCTCGACACTCAATGGCGCGGCTGAGCGGTTGCTCGGCATTGACGCGTCCGCGATCGGGCACGAGGCGTCGGCCGTCTTCGGCCGTGAAGACCTACGCGTGCTCCTGCCCCTCGTGGACGCGACGACAGAGGCGCATCGATTGGGTGGTTCGAGCCATGGACTGAATCGGGTGTTGGCTGGGGCTATCGAAGAAGTGACCCTTGTGCGTGAGGACCGCGAGATCCACCTGGCCTCCACCGCCACCGTACTCAGCGGCACCGCGGGTGACCCGGAAGGCGCGGTCATCGTGCTCGATGATGTGACGCCGCTTATTCGGGCGCAGCGGGTGGCGGCGTGGCGCGATGTGGCGCGACGGCTCGCTCACGAAATCAAGAATCCCCTCACGCCCATTCAGCTCTCGGCGGAGCGGTTGCGCCGGAAATTCGCCAACGCGCCCGACGCCGATAAGGCTCTGGTGGACGAGTGCACGGGCGCCATCGTCACGGAAGTAGATGCGCTCAAGGGCCTCGTGGATGAGTTCGCGCAGTTTGCCCGGTTACGCGGGCCCAGGATGGCGCCCGCTGATCTGAACGCCATCATCGCCGACGTCCTTCGCCTCTATGCCGGCGTCCTGCAGTCGTCGCTCGTGGTGATGGAGCAACGGCTGACACCAGACCCGCCGCTGGTGCGCGTGGACGTGGAGCAGATTCGACAGGTCATCATTAATCTGATCGATAACGCCCTCGAGGCGCTCGGCGGACCTGGTGCCGCCCATCGCCCCGCAGGGGCGGTGCCGACGATCACGTTGTCGACGGGACGCGACGAGACGCAGCAATCCCTGAGGTTCAGGGTGGTGGACAACGGTCCGGGCGTGCCGGTGGCAGACCGCGACAAGTTGTTCATGCCGTACTATTCAACCAAGGGGCGGGGGAGCGGTCTTGGATTGGCCATCGTGCAGCGCATCATCAGCGAGCACGGCGGGCGAATTGAAGTGGGTGCCGCCGCGCCAACAGGCACAGTGTTTACGATCGACCTACCGGTGGAGTCGCCTTCATGGCCGCCATCCTGATTGTTGACGACGAAGCCGGCGTGCGCGCGTCGCTGGGCGGGATACTGCGCGACGAGGGCTACGTGGTGGATGCCGTCGACAGCGGCGAAGCGTGTCTGGAACAGGTCACGCGCCGGTCCTACGATTTGCTGCTGCTCGATATCTGGCTGCCGGGGCTGGATGGGCTCGAGACGCTGGCGCGCCTTCGGGAGCGTCACATCGAGGCGCAGGTGATCATGATCTCGGGGCATGGCAGCATCGAAAACGCGGTGCGGGCCACCAAGCTCGGGGCGTTTGATTTCATCGAAAAACCGCTCTTTCTTGAAAAGACCATGCTCGTGGTGCGCAACGCCCTGCGCCAGCACCGCCTTGAAGAAGAGAATCGTGCGCTGCGCGCGCGCGTGGACCGTCAGTTCGTCATGGTGGGCGAGAGCGCCCTCATCCAGCAACTGCGGGCCCAGATCGCAATGGCAGCGCCCACCAACAGCCGCGTGTTGATTTCCGGTGAAAACGGCACGGGCAAGGAACTGGTGGCGCGTCAGATCCATGCGCTCAGCAATCGGCGGGCTGGTCCCTTCGTCGAGGTGAACTGCGCGGCCATCCCCGAAGAGCTCATTGAGTCTGAGTTGTTCGGACACATGAAAGGTGCGTTCACGGGGGCTGTCGCCAATCGACGCGGCAAGTTTGAGCTGGCCCACGGCGGAACGTTGTTCCTGGATGAAATTGCCGATATGAGCCTGAAGACGCAGGCTAAGGTGCTGCGCGCGCTGCAGGAGCAGGTCATCGAACCTGTCGGCGGGCAGAGCAGCGTGCGCGTGGATGTGCGCGTGATTGCCGCTACCAACAAACACCTGGCTGAGGAAATCCGCGAGGGCCGATTCCGCGAGGACCTGTTTTTCCGCCTCAACGTCATCCCAATCTCGGTGCCACCACTCCGCGAGAGGGGCGACGACGTGGTGCGGCTGGCGCGGCATTTTGTGTCGGAGCTGGCGCAGGAATACGGGCGGCGCGAGAAACAGTTGTCGCCCGAGGCCGCCGCGATGCTGCGCGCTTTCCGCTGGCCGGGCAATGTGCGCGAACTTCGGAACGTGGTGGAGCGCGTGCTGATCATGGCGCCTGGCAACACCATTGCCGAAACCGACCTTGGGTTTCTGGAGGTGGTGGCGCCCACGATGTTTCGCGACGCCTCGGGCGCGTCCATTGTGCGGCCCCTGCACGACGCCCGCGACGACTGGGAGCGCGACTACATCCTAGCGACGCTCGAGGCGTGCGAGGGCAACATCTCAAAGACGGCCGAAATGCTTGATGTGGAACGTTCGAATCTTTACAAGAAGATGCGATCGCTAGGCATTGGACCGGCGCGAGAGAACTGAGCCTCGCGCTTGAGAACCAGCGCAAGCCACGTACAGCACTTCGGCCTTGAGGAACAGGCCGCGGAACCTCTCAGTCGTCCGCTAGGGCATTCTCGAGCACTTGTTTGTCCGAAAAATCGCTCACTTGCAGGAACCACGCGGCTGATTGGGTGAGGGCGGCGGCGGGGATGAGGCCGATGATTTCGCTCTCGAGCACCGGGACGCCGTAGCGTTCGGCCTCGCGCTTTACGCACTCGAACACCCGGTAGATCGGTGTCTTTTCGAAGTTGGTCAGGTTCATCGAGACCTGCACGATGCCGCGGTCTTCAAGCGCCAGACCCATGGCCTTGACATGGCGGAAGCCGCCGGTGCTGTGCCTGACGGCTGCGGCGACCTTCTTCGCGACATCGAGCCTGTTGGTGGCGAGATTGATGTTGTAGGCGATCAGGGGCATCCGCGCACCCACGATGGACGCGCCGGCGGACGGGTGTGCGGTGGCCGGACCAAAATCGGGCGCCCACTCGGGCTTGACGATCTTGTCAGCCAACCCTTCGAACTCGCCGCGGCGCGCGTCTTCAAGATTCCGGCGGCCCGGGGCCGTCGCGGCTTCCTCGTAGAGGTAGATCGGCAGCTGATGGCGTGCTGAAGCCGCTGCAGCCACCTCACGCGCCAGCGCGACGCAGTCGGCCATCGTGGCGTCTTTGATCGGGACAAACGGCACCACGTCCACGGCCCCCATCCGGGGATGCTCACCCTTGTGGGTGCGCAGGTCGATGGCGGCGAGGGCGGCGTCAAACAGCGCCAGGGCGCCGTCGCGCACCTGCGCCGGCGTGCCGGCAAATGAAAAGACGGTGCGATGGTGGACCGCGTCGGGCTTAACGTCGAGCAACCGCGCGCCGGTGGCAGTAATGGCCCGGCTGCACGCATCGAGCACGTCCTGGCGGCGGCCCTCACTGATATTGGGGATACATTCGATTAGTGACATGGTCGTCAGTTCTACCACATTGGCCCATTGCCTCACTGCCTCATTGGCCCATGTTCACTGGGGGACTTGTACTTCTGATCGAGGCTCGCTATAATCCGCCTCGGTATCGAATTGACCGAACAGAATCGTCTCGCAAATACCGGTGATGCGCCTGGCGCAGGGCCCGATAGCCGCGTGGATGACCTATTGGTAGAGGGCCTGGACAAGTACTTCCGGGGTCAGTATGCAGACGCCGTTCACATCTGGACCCGCGTATTGTTCCTCGATCGCAGCCACGCCAGCGCACGCGGCTACATCGACCGAGCTCGTAGCGCCATCGTGGAGCGTGAGCGGCGCGCGGAAGAGTCCCTGTCGCACGTGGGCGCGTTGCTCGATCAGGGGCGCACCAATGAAGCCCGGGCGCAGCTGCACCAGGCGACTAGTGTTCTTGGGGAAGACGAGCGGACGGCAGCCTTGCGGCTTGGCCTCGAACGGCTGGAGCGCGCTTTCGGCGGTCCTCCACGCATTCGCGTCGTCGCAGACCCGATGGTCGTCAGTTGGAACGCGTGGCTGTCCACGCGAGTGACCGTTAGGGCCTGGCTCGCCGCCGCCGCCGTTGTGGTGGTCACGGTCGTCTTGTTCAGCATCAATGTGCCGGGGCTGGGATGGGATGTGGGGCCGGCGGCCGTCATTCCGTTGCCCACCCTGGCTGCCGCGTCGGTCACGGTGCCGAGCCACGCCGAAGTGGCGCTGGTCCGGGCGCGCACGCTGTACTCAAGGGGCCGCCTGGCCGAGGCCCTTCAGGTATTGGACCGCATCGAGCCTGAACAGATCTTCCGAGATGAGACCGATAGGTTGCGTATCGACATTCAGCGCCTGCTGCTGGCGGCAGCGGGCGAGAGGCGTGGGCCTCTAGAAGGACCGCGATGAGATGCACCAAGTGCCATTATCTGAGCTTTGACCCCGAACCCCGGTGTCGCAATTGCGGGCACGACCTCTCGATGGACGAAAACGAGCAGCTCAGCTGGGCCGAGACGACCTTGCGGGGCCGAGGGCCGGCCACGTCGCCCACCGCGTCGCGCTCCCCGTCCAGGGCAATGGCCGCCACGGCGGTGATGGCTACGCCTTCTCCGTCCACAGCCGCAGGCGCGACCGCAGAACTTCCCCTATTCATGAGGAGCATGGCTGAATCAGCCGCTGCCGATATTGACGAAGACGACGAGCTCATGTCGCTGGTGAAGGTGCCAGCGCGTCCGCGCGTGCCTGTGGCCGTGCGGCGCGCGACGCCCGATTCGGCCCGACTTCGCGCGAAATACGGCATGCCACCTCTGCCCGAACCCAACCTGCTCGACCAGGTCGAACTCCGCGCCGAGGTTCCACTGCCCATGCTGGCGCCGATGCAGTGGACTCGTGAGCCGGCTCTCGATCGTGCGCCCGCGCCTTCAGCCGGAGCCTCGGTTGGCGACGAAAACCAGACGTCCGTCGGGGCCATGACGCGGTTGGCCGCAGTGGCCATTGACGCCACGCTGCTTCTTGGCATTGCCGGCGTGGTCGTGTATCTCACCCTGCAACTGACAGGCTTGACCGTTGACGACTACCGACTCCTGCCGATGGCCCCCATGGCCGGGATGTTCGGGCTGCTTGCTGTCGGGTATCTCGTCCTCTTTACTGCCGCTGGCGGTCAGACGCTAGGGAAGATGGTGATGCACATCCGGGTTGTCTCCTCACCGGAGGAGTCGTCCCTGGGCAAGAGCCTGACGATGTCACAGGCCGCCGTTCGGTCGTTGGCAGCATTGCCTTCGGTGCTGACCCTGGGCGTCGGTCTTGTCCCGGCGCTGCTTGGTGCCGGTGCGGCCGTTCACGATCGTCTGGCGCACACTCGGGTGGTGCATTTGTGAAACAGCTCGGCATTGGCATCGCCACGGTGGGTGGTGTGGGCTTCTTTCCCGTGGCCCCAGGCACTGTCGGGTCGGCCGTGGGTGTCGTCATCTACCTGTTGACCCGCGGCTGGACGCCGATGGCGCAGTTCGCGGTGCTCGCGGGAATCACCATCGTGGGAATCTGGGCGGCCAGCGTCGCCGAGGTGGCGCTCAAGCGAGAAGACCCCGGGCCGGTCGTGATCGATGAAGTGGCCGGTCAACTCCTGACTCTCTTCCTAACCGGCGTCGCCTGGAAAGGCGCCATTGTCGGCTTCCTGATCTTCCGCGTGCTCGACATCATCAAGCCGCCCCCGGCCCGCCAGTTCGAACGCCTGCATGGTGGCCTCGGGATCATGGCCGATGACCTGATGGCCGGCCTCTACGGCCTGGGCCTGATGATACTGCTGGTGCGCTACTGGCCGGGCGCGTGGTAACACGGCCGCTGCGGTTCGCCGAGATTGTGGCGGTCGGCTCCGAACTCCTCACGCCGTTCCGTTCCGACACAAATTCCCTCTACCTCACCGCGCGCCTCAACGAACTGGGACTCGACGTGCGGGGCAAGTCCGTGGTCCCCGATGATCGCGCGACCGTGGCTGCGGCCGTGCGTGCAGCACTCGCGCGCGCCGACGTGGTGGTGACCACCGGAGGCCTTGGCCCCACAGACGACGATGTGACGCGGGAAGCGGTGGCAGACGTCGCCGGTGTGGCGTTTGAAGAAGCCCCAGCGCTGCTGGCGGCAATTGAAGCGCGATTTGCCCGTCGCGGCATCCGGATGCCGTCCATTAACGCCCGCCAGGCCCAGGTACCACAGGGCGCGGTCGCACTCGACAATCCGAACGGCACCGCCCCGGGCCTGTGGTTGAGGATTGGCGAGCAGATTCTGATCGCTCTGCCGGGCCCACCGCGCGAACTCAAACCCATGCTCGAGGTCAGCGTGCTGCCTCGGCTTCGCGACCTGTGCGCCGGTGCAGTGCTGCGACGCCGCACGGTGAAAACCACGGGCCGCAGTGAATCGCATGTGGAGGAAGTCGCGCAACCGATTTATACGACGTGGCTGCAGTCTGACCCCGTGATCAGCACCACAATCCTGGCGGCGCCTGGCCAGGTGGAATTGCATTTGTCGGCGCAGGGCGCAGACGCCGCGGGCCTCGACCGCGCGCTTGATGCCGCGGTGCAGAAGCTGGAAGCGGCGTTGGCCCCGGCCGTCTTCAGCGTGGATGGCCGCACACTTGAGGAAGTAGTGGGTACTCTGCTCTTGGAACGGGGCTTCACGTTGTCTGCGGCCGAGTCCTGCACTGCGGGCCTTTTCCTAGGCGCATTGACCCATGTGTCCGGCAGTTCAGCCTGGATCACCGGTGGAGTAGTGGCTTACGCCAATCACGTGAAAGTGCAGGCGCTTGATGTGCCGGCCGCACTCATTGCAGCCCACGGTGCGGTCAGCGAACCCGTTGCACAGGCGATGGCAGCCGGCGTGCGTCGTCGTCTCAAGACAGACCTGGGCGTTGGCATTACGGGAATCGCAGGCCCGACCGGGGGCGCCGAGGCGAAGCCCGTTGGGACTGTGGTCCTGGCCGTATCGAGCCCGGGCGATCGGAACGTCGTACAGACTATCCGTCTTGCGGGCGACCGCGCGACGGTTCGGCGGATGGCGGTTCAGGCCGCGCTGGACCTGATTCGACGCGTCCTGACCGACGCCGACTACAATTAAGGACGTATGTCGACCGCGGTACTCGGTGCCGGCAGTTGGGGCACTGCCCTTGCCATTCATTTGGGAAGTATGGGCCACGATGTGGCACTGTGGGGTCGCGACCATGACTTGTTGGGCGCGATGGCGGAACGCCGTGCGAACCCCACCTACCTTCCAGACGTCACGTTTCCCACCCAACTGCGGCCCACTTCGTCGCTGACCTCGGCCCTTGCGGGCGCAGGTCACGTGGTCGTGGCTGTGCCGTCGCACGGCCTTCGGGCAGTGGTGCGAAGCGCCGTGCCCTACCTGGCGCCGGGCGTGATCCTGGTGAGTGCGACCAAAGGCCTCGAGGCTGATTCCCATGACAGGATGTCGGAGGTGCTCACGGAGGAGACCGGCGGGCGGAATCCCGTCGTGGTGCTGTCGGGACCAAGCTTCGCGGCCGAGGTGGCGCAGCGCTTGCCAACAGCGCTTGTGGCCGCCTCAACCGACGCCGTGGCACTCGCCTCGGTTCAGGAAGAGTTCCGCGGGCCGGTGTTCCGCCTCTACGCGTCCACCGACGTCGTGGGTGTCGAGATCGGCGCGGCGCTCAAGAACATCATCGCCATTGCTGCGGGTGTGGTGGAGTCGCTGGGGCTTGGCCACAATGCGATGGCGGCGCTCATCACTCGCGGACTGGCCGAAATCGCCCGGCTCTCGTTCGCGATGGGTGGGCAGCGCGAGACCCCCTCAGGTCTGAGCGGACTGGGAGATCTGGTGCTGACGTGCACGGGTTCGCTGAGTCGCAATCGGCATGTCGGCGTGGAACTGGGCCGTGGGCGATCACTCGACGACATTCTGGCGGGCATGCGAATGGTGGCCGAAGGCGTGCGCACCACACCCGCCGCGCTCGCGTTGGGCGAACGGCACGGCGTGGAGCTTCCGATCGCCGCGCAGATGGCCGAGGTTCTGGCGGGACGCAAGACGCCTCGCGCAGCCGCGGGCGATTTAATGTTGCGGCCCCAGCGATGCGAGCAGGAAATCGGGAAGACGTGATGGCGCTCTTCGATCGGTTTCGCGCCGGGCTTGCGCGCACCGCAAAACAGATTCGCGACCGGCTTGCTGACGCCGCGCCGCCATCGCTCTCAACGAACCGCCCTTTCTCACCAGGAGGCCGGCCTGCGCTGGCGCTCGATACCCTTGAGGCCGTTGAAGAAGCACTGGTCGCGGCCGATGTCGGCCTGCCGGCGACCGAGCGCATCGTGGAAGCCGTCGGCCAGGACCGGGTGGGTTCAATCAGCGCGCGGGTCGGACGGGAAGTGCGCCGTATTCTCAGCGAGACCGCGGCGCCCCAGCCGATCGTTTCAACTCCTCACGTCATCCTGATCGTCGGCGTCAACGGCACTGGCAAGACAACAACCGTCGGCAAGTTGGCCAATCTGTATCGGACAGCCGGCCGGTCGGTGCTCGTGTGCGCGGCAGACACATTTCGCGCCGCTGCCGTCGAGCAACTCGCCGTGTGGACCGAACGCGCGGGTGTTGATCTGGTACGCGCCAAGACGGGATCCGATCCGGCGGCCATCACGTTCGACGCCGTGACTGCGGCCAAGGCCCGCGGCCGCGACGTTGTGTTGGTGGATACGGCAGGGCGGCTGCACACGCGCGCCAACCTGATGGCCGAACTCGACAAAATTCGCCGCGTCGTCTCGCGTGAGGTGCCGGGCGCGCCGCACGAAGTGTTGCTCGTTCTTGACGCCACGGTGGGGCAGAACGGTTTGGTGCAGGCCCGTGAGTTCCAGCAGGCCAGCGGCGCCAACGGTATTGTGCTGACCAAACTTGACGGCACCGCCAAGGGCGGTGTGGTGGTGGCCATTGCGCACGATCTGAAACTGCCCATTTGTTACATAGGCGTGGGTGAGGGGATAGACGACTTCCTGCCCTTCGACGCCGGAGCGTACGTGAACGCGCTCTTCTCAGAAACGCAGTAGCGCCAATGGCTGGGTTGACCGATGCCGCGTGGATGGCCCGGGCGATCGCGCTGGCTGAGCGCGGCCGCGGGCGCACACACCCGAATCCGCTCGTGGGCGCGGTTGTGGTGTCACCTGAGGGCGTCGTGGTCGGCCAAGGCGCGCACCTGGTGGCCGGTGGTCCCCATGCTGAAGTGATTGCGCTGGACGGTGCCGGGGAACGGGCGCGCGGCGCAACGCTGTATTGCACGCTCGAACCGTGCAGTCACACGGGACGCACGGGGCCGTGCGTTGAACGGATCGCGGCGGCCGGCGTTCGGCGCGTAGTCACGGCGATTCAAGATCCCAATCCGCTGGTGGATGGCCGCGGCCACGCCTGGCTGCGCGAACGCGGTCTTGAAGTGGCAGTCGGCGCCGGCAGAGACGACGCCGAGCGGCAGAACGCGCCGTTCCTCACGTGGATGCGGCATCATCGCCCCTGGACCGTGCTCAAGACAGTGACGTCGTCTGACGGCTTTGTCGGCCGCGTTGGGGAACGCACCCAACTCTCGGGAGCCGTGGCGGATCGCTGGATGCATCGCCAGCGGGCGTGGATCGATGCCATTGCGGTGGGCGCCGATACAGTCATGGTGGACGACCCAGAACTGACGGCCCGCGGGCCGTTGCGCACTCGTCCGCTGACCAGGGTCGTTTTCGACTGGCGGGGGCGCACATCATCCGGGGCGCGAGTGTGGTCGACCGGCTCGGCCGGTGCCGTCATAATGGTGGTGCTGGATTCGACGGTTCAGGCCGCACCGGCGAGGTTTGATGCGATCGCGGCGCAGGGCGTGCGTGTGGATGTGTATGCCACCCGTGATCTGGCTGTCGTGGCGCGCCGGTTGGCGGAAGCCGGTGTGCAGTCGCTGGTGCTTGAGGGAGGGCCGTCGCTGCAGAAGGCGTGGCTCGACGCAGGATTGGTGGATCACTTGCAGTGGCTGATCACCCCCGGCGACCTCGGCCACGGCGTGCCAATGGTGCCCGCGGTGCGGGCGCGGTGCGAGGTGGTGCCCCCAGAGCGGCGGCAGCGGTTCGACACCGACTGGTTGGTGGAAGAATGTTTACAGGGTTGATTGAGGCCATAGGCCGGGTCAGTGCCGTTGACGAGCAGCTGGGGGCTTGTCGAATTGCGATCGATACGCCGCTGGCCGCTGAGCTTGGCCTGGGCGATAGCATCTCGGTCAACGGCGTGTGCCTCACGGTCGTGACGCAGTCAGAAGCCGGGTTTGCCGCCGATGTGTCACCCGAGACGCTGCGCGTCACGACGCTCGGCGAATGGCGCGTGGGCCGGCGGGTGAACCTCGAGCGTCCGATGCGCGCCGACGATCGCCTAGGCGGGCACTTCGTGCTGGGCCATGTGGACGCGGTGGCCGAGTTGACCACCGTGCGTGCTGAGGGCGATTGTTACTGGCTTGAGTTCCGGGTGCCTCACCCAATCGAGGCGTGCCTGATTCTCAAGGGGTCGATCAGTATCGACGGGATCAGCCTGACTATTGCGGCACTCACGGAAAAGTTGTGTGCTGTGCAGATTGTGCCGCATACGTGGGCTCAGACCGCGCTGCCTGATCTGGCGACCGGTGCGTCGGTGAATGTCGAAGGTGACGTGCTCGGCAAGTACGTAGCCCGCATGATGTCGTTGCAGTCTTTTGAAGGGATGAGTCGCAAGTGAAAAGCGCCAGTCTTCGTCTAGCCAAGGGCCGCAAGGCTTCGCCGTTCGCGCCTATCGACAAGGCCGTGGCCGCCTTTCGGGAAGGGCAGATGCTTGTGGTGATCGACGACGAGCATCGTGAGAATGAAGGGGACCTGACGATGGCGGCATCGAAGGTCACACCCGACGCGATCAACTTCATGGTGAAACACGGGCGTGGACTCGTGTGCCTCTCGATGACGCCCGAGCGGCTGATGGACCTTGAGGTGCCGCTTGAAGTCAGCGACAACTCGTCGCGGCGTGAAACTGCGTTCTGCGTGTCGATCGATGCGCGTACCGGGACGTCCACCGGAGTATCGGCGGCCGACCGAGCGCATACCGTCAAGGTGGCCATCGACCCGAACACGAAGCCGAAGGACCTGGCGCGGCCGGGGCACGTCTTCCCGCTGCGAGCCCGTCCGGGCGGCGTGCTGGTGCGCGCGGGCCATACCGAGGCGGCGGTGGACCTGGCGCGTATGGCCGGCCTCGAGCCGGCCGGCGTTATCTGCGAAATCCTGAACGAAGACGGCACCATGGCGCGCGTGCCTGAACTGACGAAGTTCGCGCGCAAGCACAAGCTGTTGATGATCACCATCGCAGACCTGATTCGGTATCGCATGCGTACCGAGAGCCTGGTGAAGCGGATGGCACGCGCGGCGTTGCCAACGGCGCATGGGCCGTTCGACGTCTATGCGTTTGAATCGGGTCTTGATGGGGAAACGCACGTGGCGCTTGTGCGCGGCGATGTGGGGGCTGGAGAGCGGATTATGGTGCGCGTGCACTCGAAGTGCCTCACGGGAGACGTGTTCCACTCGTCGCGGTGTGACTGTGGCCTTCAACTCGATCGCGCCATGGCGCTCATCGCGGCCGAAGGGCAGGGCGTATTGCTCTATCTGAACCAGGAAGGTCGAGGCATCGGCCTGGCTAACAAGATCAAGGCCTACGAGTTGCAGGACCAGGGGCTCGATACCGTCGAGGCCAACGAAAAACTCGGGTTCAAACCCGACCAGCGTGACTACGGAATTGGTGCGCAGATCCTGCGCGACCTGGGTGTGCGGACGATGCGCTTGCTGACCAACAATCCGCGGAAGTTCGTGGGGCTGGAAGGGTACGGGTTGTCGGTCGTGGAATCGGTGCCACTCGAAATTCCCGCCACCGAGTTCACGCGCCGCTATATGAAAACGAAGAAAGACAAGCTCGGCCACAAACTTTCATCGGTGTAGAGTGCGGATCAGTTTCCACCATGAAGGGCATGAAGTTCCATGAAGGCGCGTGGGTGAGTGCCGCCTTTGGCGGCATGCACGAACAGAGGGCGGGTCCACGTGAACACACCGTCAACCCCACCCGGTGCGTTCACTTGAGCCCTCCCTCCGTTCGCGCAGCCCGGCGGGAGCCGGGCCCTCAACCACGCGTGTCAGCCATCTTCATGGATCTTCATGATCTTCATGGTAGAAAAAAATCTTCAGGGCGAATCGTCGCTGCTGTCCTGACGGCGGTCCTTGGTGCGGGACTGGTGCTTTCCGCGCAGGAGCCGGCAAAGCTCGACACCTCACTGCCCGCACTGCTGGTGCGGCTGGGCGCGTCTATCGACACCTTTGAGAAAAATCTGGCGACCGTTGTCTCCGAAGAGCGCTATTTCCAGGAGGTCGCGCCGATCCACGGTTTGTTCGGTGACAAGCGCACCCTGCGTTCGGACCTGCTTTTGGCCAAGGCCGGTGAGATGGGCTGGGTGGCCTTCCGGGACGTCTACGAGGTGGACGGCAAGGAAGTCCGCGATCGCACCGACCGTCTGGTAGACCTGTTCATCAAGCCGACTGGCGACAGCGCCGCCCAGGTCAAGAAGATCGTCGAGGCGAGTTCGCGCCTGAACCTTGGTTGGGTCAGCCGGAACATCAACGTGCCCACGATGGTCCTGCAATACGCGAGGACAGCCGAGCAGCACCGGTCCGAGTTTAAGCGGGGCGGCACTCTAGAGGTGTCGGGGATCGAGGCCCGTGAAATCCGGTTCCAGGAGCGCAAAAAGCCCCGGTTTGTCGAAACCCGCGACGGGGCAGCCGCCTCCGGCAAGTTCTGGATCGAGGAATCATCCGGGCGGGTGCTGCGAACCGAGTTAAAAATCAATACAGGGTCCACCTCCGCCGTGGTGACAGTGGGGTATATCGAACAGCCCAAATTGGGGCTTTGGCTGCCGTTTTTGATGAGTGAACGCTACTCGACCCCCCGGCAGCCTGTCATCACCGGCCGGGCCACCTATGACAACTTCCGCCGCTTCGACGTCGCCGTCGAGACGATCATCAAGTAGAACGGGTCGGATTCCAGATTCCCGTTCCCAGATCGCCGATTCTGCATTAAAATCAGCGTTTGCGTCTGAACCGGTGAGGGCCACAGACGGGGTGTGGCGTCGGGGTCGGACAGGCGGCGTGAACGGTATGTTGGAGTCGCTTAGCACGCGTCTACAGGACGTTTTCAGGTCGCTTCGGGGCGAGGTGCGCCTGAGCGAAGCGAGTGTTGACGCCGCGCTGCGCGAGATTCGACTCGCGCTGCTCGAAGCCGACGTCAACTTCCGGGTCGTCAAGGCGTTTATCGACCGGGTGCGGGCGAAGGCGATTGGCGACGAGGTGCTGCGCAGCTTGTCGCCGGCCCAGCAGGTGGTGCGGATTGTCCGCGACGAGATGCTGGCGCTCTTCGGGGATGTCACCGGGGGGCTGATGCCGGATGCGCGGTCGCCCCGCGTGGTGTTGATGCTGGGGCTGCAGGGCTCGGGCAAGACGACGACCTCGGCAAAGCTAGCCCGATGGCTGGTGGCGCAGGGGAAACATCCGATGCTGGTGTCCACCGACGTGCGTCGGCCGGCGGCCATTCAGCAGTTGTCGGTGCTGGCGGGGCAGGTGGGTGTGCGGGTGCACGACCCGGCGGGTGAGATGGACCCGGTGGTGCGTGCGTCGGGCGCGTTGGCGCAGACGAAGTTGCTCGGGTTCGACACGCTGATCGTTGACACCGCGGGACGGTTGCACAGCGACGACGAGCTGATGGCCGAGCTCGAGGCGATTGCGTCGGCGGTGGGTCCGACGGATCGGTTGTACGTCGCCGACGCGATGACCGGTCAGGACGCGATTCGGAGCGCGGGTGAGTTCAACGCGCGGATGAGCGTGCCTGGGACGGGCAACGGCGTCACCGGCGTGGTGCTCACCAAGCTCGACGGTGATGCCCGGGGTGGCGCGGCGTTGTCGGTGGTGGGCGTGGTCGGTGTGCCGATTGCGTTTGTGGGTGTGGGCGAGCGGCCACAGGATTTCGAGCCGTTCCATGCGGACCGGCTGGTGTCACGGCTGCTGGGGATGGGCGACATCCTCACTCTCATCGAACGCGCTGAGGGCGCGCTTGATGCGGAGAGCCGAGAGAAGCTCGAGAAGAAGACGCGTCTCGATGACTTTACGCTGGATGATTTTGCAGACCAGCTGCGCACCATCACGAAGATGGGGCCGCTGGACCAGGTGCTCGGGATGATTCCCGGACTGGGCGCGATGAAGGAACTGAACGCACAGCGCGCTCAGGTGGATGGCAAACAGGTGGGCCGGGTGCAGGCGATCATCAGTTCGATGACGATTGAGGAGCGCCAGGACCACCAGTTGCTGAACGGCAGCCGTCGCAAGCGCATCGCGCGCGGCAGCGGCACGTCGGTGGAAGAGGTCAATCGGGTGCTGAAGCAGTTTGTCGATATGCGCAAGATGCTCAAGACAATGAGCGGCGCAGGCGGTGGACTTAAAGGCAAGCAGCGCCTGATGGGCATGCTGCGTGGCAGGTAGAAGGAGACAGACAGATGGTTGTAATTCGTATGCGGCGGGCGGGTTCGAAGAACCGGGCCTTTTTCCGCATTGTCGTGACCGAGTCGGCGGCCGCACGTGAGGGCCGCTTCATTGAGATTCTCGGCCACTATAATCCGCGCACAGCGCCAGAGACGTTGGTGATCGACCGCGAGCGGTTGGCGCACTGGGTGAAGAGCGGCGCGACGCCGTCCGACACGCTGCGCACGTTGCTGGCCCGCGCACCGGTGGCACCGGTGCAGGAAGCCACTCCGGCCGCATCGTGAGCCGGGCGCGCGACGTCGTGGACGTGGTGGCGCGCGCACTGGCGAGCCAGCCCGACGAGGTGGACGTGGTGGAGTACGAGCGCCGCGACCAGACCGTTGTGGAACTGACGATGGCGCCGGGCGACCTGGGCCGCGTCATCGGCCGGCAGGGGCGGACTGCCACGGCGGTACGGACGCTGGCGGCTGCGGCCGCGGAACTCGACGGCCTTCGGGTCAGCGTTGATTTCCGCGACGACTAGCAGATCGGGCAGGCGTGGACTGGGCGTCGATGGTGCAGGTCGGTCTGGTGGTGCGGCCGCACGGCCTGCGTGGCCAGGTGGTGATTGCGCCAGACACCGACTTCGGCGACCAGCGGTTCGCCGTCGGCGCTCAGGTGTGGCGCCAGTCGGGTCCGGGTCTGTCGGCCTTGACGGTGGCGCACAGTCATCCGCAGGGAGACCGGTGGGTGGTGGCTTTCGAAGGGGTGACCGCAGTGGAGGCCGCCGAGGGCTTGCGCGGAGTTGAACTGCGCATTCCGGAAGACGCGCGAATGCCACTGGGGCCTGACGAGTACTACCTCTACGACCTTGTGGGCTGCCAGGTGCGGACGGGCGCGGGAGTTGAGGTGGGCCGGGTGAAAGCGGTCTACACGGGGGCGGGCGGCGCGCTGCTGGGGGTCGATCGAAACGGTGCCGAGGTGCTGGTGCCGCTGGTGAAGGCGATGTGCCCGGAGATCGATGTGGTGGGCCGACGGATAGTGGTGGATCCGCCCGAGGGGCTACTGGACGTCAACGTGCCGGGCCGCCCAGGGCAAGAGCGGGAAGCGGAGTGATGATGACGACGATTGACGTCGTGACGATCTTCCCGGCGATGATCGACGCGGTGTTGTCGGAAGGCGTCGTGGGCCGCGCGAGGAGCAAGGGTGTGGTGGATGTGAAAGCGCGTGACCTGCGCGACTACACGTCCGACAAACACCGGGTGGTAGACGATATGCCCTTTGGCGGCGGACCGGGCATGGTGCTGAAGCCCGAGCCGTTGTTCCGTGCTGTGGAGGAGATTGCCGCGGAGCGAGGCGTGGCCGACGCGGTGGTGCTGATGACGCCGCAGGGACGGCCGCTCTCACACGCCGAGGCGCTGCGCTTCAGCCGCATGTCACGCATCGTCGTGTTGTGTGGCCGGTATGAAGGGGTTGACGAGCGCGTGGCAGAGACGCTCGTGACGGATGAGATTTCGATTGGGGACTACGTGGTGACGGGTGGTGAACTCCCGGCCCTGGTCCTGGTGGATGCGGTGGTGAGGTTGATCCCCGGCGTGGTGGGGGACGAGTCGTCGGTGGAGCAGGACTCGTTTGTCAGCGGATTGCTTGATCATCCGCACTACACGCGGCCGGCGGTGTTTCGTGGACTTGCGGTGCCTGAGGTGTTGTCGAGCGGGCATCACGGGGCGATTGAAGAGTGGCGGGCAGGGCAGCGGTTGGCGCGTACGAAGGCGCGGCGACCCGATCTGCTGAAGAAGCCCGGTCTGCAGAAGAAGTTAGACCTGCTGAAGAAGTTCGAAGAGTCGGAAAAGGAGCACAGCTCATGAATGCGTTAGAGATGATTGAACGTCCCCACTTGGTGGCGAGGCCCGACATGCGTTCGGGTGACACCGTGCGTGTACACGTGAAAGTGCGCGAAGGCGACAAGGAACGAATTCAGGTCTACGAGGGCATGGTCATTGGCATGCACCGTGGCGGATCGCGCGCGTCGGTGACCGTGCGCAAGGTATCGTTCGGCCAGGGGGTCGAGCGTATCTTCCCGCTGCACTCGCCGACCGTGGACAAGATCGAGATTATTCGTAGCGCCAAGATCCGCCGCGCGAAGCTGTACTTCCTGCGTGAACTGCGCGGCAAGGCCGCCCGCATGAAGGAAAAGCGCCGCACGTAGGGCGTCCGGGGCCGACATGGCGAAAGCCCGGGCGTCGCGCGCAATCGAAAACGCCGCGCGGCGTCTCGGCGTAGTGCATGTGGCCGGTGTGGATGAAGTGGGGCGCGGATGTCTGGCGGGGCCGGTGGTGGCCGCTGCGGTCATCCTGCACCCCGATCACCACGTGGCTGGTGTGGCCGACTCGAAACTCCTGTCGGCCGGGATCCGAGAGCGCCTGTCGTCTGAGATCATGGCTTCGGCCGTGGCGTGCGCCGTTAGTATGGTGGAGGCTGACGAGATCGATCGGCTCAACATCCATCGTGCGTCGCTCCGCGCCATGCATCTAGCCGTGATGGCCCTGGTTCCCCTACCGGGCCTGGTGCTTATCGACGGGTTTCCCATTCCCCAACTTGTGCTCGCGCAACGGGCGCTAGTCGGCGGCGATCGGACAGTGAGCGCCATTGCTGCCGCCTCGATTGTGGCCAAGGTGCATCGTGATCGACTCATGCGGGAGCTGCACGATCGGGACCCGCGGTATGGATTCGACCAGCACAAGGGCTACGCCACGGCCGAACATCTGGCGGCCGTAGATCGGTGGGGCTATTCGGCAGCTCACCGGCGCACGTTTCGCCAACGGACGCTGTTTTCTCCGTCTGATACGATGCGTGACTAGCCTCTGGAGAAACTGCCATTCCATTCTTCTTGCGCCTCCTCCTTTCGGCCTACCTCATTGAGGCGGGGCTCCTGCTGATCCTCTCGCCATGGACGGCGCTGTGGGACCGCAACTACTTCGCCGCATCGTGGCCGTGGCTCCTCACGCTCATGAGCAACTATTTCGTGCGTGGCGCCGTCACCGGCGTGGGCCTGGTGACCGGATGGGTGGGCGTGAGAGATCTAAGCCGGGCATTTATTAGCCGATGGTCCGTTCCCACATGACCCTGTGCCTGGTGACCGACAGGCACCAACTCGATCCCGACGCGCGCACCGAACGCGCCAGCGCACTGACACTGGCCCGATGGCTCGAAGAGGCGGTCGCCGCTGGCATTGATGTGATTCAACTGCGCGAGCGCGACCTGCCTGCGCGCCAACTCTGCGATCTCGCTCGGACCGTTGCCGGCGTCGCCTCCGGCACTTGCACCAGGGTGGTCGTCAACGATCGGGCCGACGTCGCGCTGGCTTCCCTGTGCCACGGCGTGCACCTGCCGGGTGACGCGCCAGCTGTCGCGCGGGTGCGCGCGCTGGCGCAGACGAGTCCGGCCTTCGTAGCGCGGCCTGGGTCTCAAGGCCGAGGCCCTTCACGCTCGTGGCTCGTGGGGCGCTCGGTGCACAGCGTCGACGAAGCTCGCACGCACGCTGACGCTGACTACCTGTTGTTCGGCGCAGTGTATGAGTCGGGCCCGAAGCCAGGCCGCGGGCTCGATGCGCTGGGTTCCGTCGTGACCGCCGCAGGTTCCGTCCCCGTGCTCGCCATCGGGGGCGTCACCGTGCAACGGGCAGCGGAGTGCATGGCCACTGGCGTCGCTGGCGTCGCCGCCATTCGACTGTTTCTCCCGCCCGGGCGCGCCACAGGCGGGCTCGGCATTGCTGCCGGCGCGACCGCGCTGCGCGGCGCGTTTGACCGGGCTGTAACGAGTCATCTACAGTAGGAATCGAATCAGCCGTATGAGCGAAGTCGGATTAGAGTTGAGACACGCCCGCGAGGGCCGGGGCATTTCGCTGCAGCAGGTTGCCGCGTCCACCAAAATTGCGGCCGGCGTACTCGAGTCGCTCGAGCGCGGCGATTTCAAGCGGTTGCCTGGAGGCATCTTCAGCCGCGCGTTTGTGCGGTCTTACGCGCTTGAGGTGGGACTGGATCCTGATCCGGTGGTCGCAAAATTTGTCGCAGAACTCGCGTCCGCGACGCCCGATGAAAGTGAAGCCGTGCGGCCGGATGTGACCGACGATGACCGCGCGTTTTTGGAGCGTCAGCGAAAAGCGTCGCTCGTGCTGCGCATCGTCGTCGGCCTGATTGTGGTGGCAGTCATTGTGGCGTTTGCCGTGTGGAGGATGAGCCGGTCAGTCGCCTGACTCCCGCGGGCGCACGCCCCACTCCGACCGCATCTGCGACAACCCATCCATAAACACCGCGGCCTTCTCGCGGTCGTCTTCGGAGGTGAGTGCCTTGAACAAGGCAATCGCCTTTGTCAGATCCTGCTGGACCGTAGCCTTACTCGTATTGAAGTACAACTTGCGAATCGCGGCAACAGACATCTTGACCTTTCAGGATGTTACTTCGCTAATGGACTTTCATGGAACGTCATGGTGACTGATCTGATCCTAGGACCGCGTCAGTGTCACGCCTTCGTCGTCGATGCGGCAGTCGAGTACTGTCGCGCCGCCGGCTGTGAGCGCGTGTGCCACCGCGGTCTTGCGCTCCGGCGGAACGAGGCAGAACAGGCATCCGCCACCACCGGCGCCGCAGACCTTACCCGCGGTGGCACCGGCATGGCGTGCGGCAGCAAGCAGGGCGTCTATGTCGGGCGTCGTCACACCGGGAGCAAGCTTCGTGCGGCACTGCCACTCGGCGTTCAGGTGGCGGCTGGCGGCCGTCCAGTCCTGCGATGACAACGCCTGTCGCATGCCGACCGCCGCGTCACGGATACCGTTGAATGCGGCCACCACCGCGGCGTCGCCATCGATGCGGCGCTTCATCACTTCCCAGTTGTTGATCCCGGAATTGCGCGATGCGCCGGTATAGGCGACGACGATGCGGGCGGTGAGTTCGGCGGCGGGGAGGTCGAGTTGCACGCGGCGCACGCCGGTGGCGCTGAGTTCCACGGCCGAGACGCCGCCGTAGAGCGCCGGCCGGTAGTCCTGCGCGCCGGTCGGCACGTGAATGACCTGGGCCTCCACGTTCATCGCGGTGAGCATCACTTCGGCATCGGAGGTAGACCGGCCCGTCCACACCGAGAGCGCCTTGGTGATGGCGATGTTCATCGCTGACGAGCCGGCAATGCCCGCGCCCACCGGTGAATCAGAGCGCGTGGTGAGGGTGATGCCTGAGACGTCGAACGTATGCACCAGCCGGGCGAGCAGCGGAAGGTGAGTGAGGTCGAGCGCCTCGGCCGAAGACGCCGACGCAGACTCGCCAGTGTCCTCAGACCGCAGTTCCACGCGCCCGTCGTCTCGTGACTCGAGCGTGCACGAGGCACGCAGGCTCAGTGCCGCGTTGATCGTTTGCGCGTGGTCATGAAAAAGATAGAGGGGCCAGATGTCGAACGTGCCGCCGGCAAGATCGACGCGGGTGGGAGCAGAACAATCAATGCGCACGCGGGCATTATAATGGGCGCGGTATGTCGCTTCGTGAGCTCCGTCGCCAGGTGGGACAGTTGGCCATCATCGGCTTTCCCGGTCACACGGTGCCTACCGACGTAAAGAGGCTGGCGGCATCGTTTGACCTCGGCGGCGTCATTTATTTTTCCCGCAACGTAGCTGAGCCTGCGCAGGTGCGCGAACTGTCGCGCGAAGCGGCGTCGCTCATGCGCGAGTGGCCGTTGTGGATCAGTGTCGATCAGGAGGGAGGGCGAGTGGCGCGATTGCGCCGGCCCTTTACCGAATGGCCGCCGATGATGACGTTGGGACGCAGCGGGGATGCAGCGCTGGCCGGCGCGTTTGGCGCCGCCCTGGCGGCTGAGTTGCGCGCCGTGGGCGTGAACCTGGACTACACGCCGGTGCTCGACATCCACACCAACTCCCAGAATCCGATCATCGGCGATCGCGCGTTTGGTAGCACGCCGGAAGTGGTGGCGTCCTTCGGCGCCGCGCTCATCCGCTGTCTGCACGAATCCGGTGTCGTGGCCTGCGGAAAACACTTCCCGGGGCATGGCGACACCAGCACCGATTCACATCTCGAACTCCCATTGGTTGAACACGCGCCCGATCGACTCGATCGGGTCGAATACGTGCCCTTTCGCGCAGGGATTGCGGCAGGCCTGGCGACGATCATGACCGCACACGTGCTGGTGCCATCGATTGACCCAGACCTGCCGGCCACCTTGTCACGTGCGGTGGTGGATGGCGTGCTGAAGAAGGCTCTGGGTTTTGAAGGCCTTGTGATCAGTGACGACCTCGGGATGAAGGCGGTGGCCGCCACCTGGCCGTTGCCTGACGCCATGGTGGCCGCGTTGCAGGCCGGCTGCGACAGCGTGCTGCTCTGCAATTCCACGCAGGACGAGCAGGTGGAAGCGCTTGAGGCCGTGATCCGTGCGATGGAGTCTGGCGTGTTGCCGGTGGCGCGCGTCGAAGATGCGCTCGCGAGGCAATGGCGCGTGAAGACGCGCTTTGCCGCCGCCCTGCAGGCGCCACCAGCGGCGCTCTCGGCGGTAGGCCTTGAGACCCATCAGCGCATTTCGGACCGCATGGCGGCCTGGCTGTGAGCCTCAGGACCAGGGCGGGGCTGCTGAAGGTGCGACCTGCCGGTCCGGGCAGCCGGATCGGCCTGGTGGCCCCGGCCAGTCCCTGCGACCGCGATGAATTCGAAAACGGCGTCCTTGAGTTGCGGCGCCTCGGATTCGAGCCCGTCTATGACGACCGGGTGTTTGAGCGCCGCGGTTTTGTGGCGGGTGATCCAGCCAGCCGCAAGGCGCAACTCACTGACATGTGGCGACGTGCCGACGTTGACGCCGTGATGGCACTCCGGGGCGGCTACGGTAGCATGCAGATGCTGCCGCTCCTGGGCCCGGCCGATGTGGAATCCGCCCGCGCCGCGCACATGGCGTTCATCGGCTACAGCGATGTCACGTCCCTGCACATCTGGATGGCGTGCCGAGCCGGCATGACGTCCATTCACGGTCCGATGATCGACCGCCGCCTGTCGCAGGGCCCGAGCGCGTACGACACCGGATCGTTTCTGGCGAGCCTTCAGCCAGAGCCGATGGGCGAGGTGCGCCCTGCGGGCGTCGAGGCGCTCAGGAAGGGGGCTGCCGAGGGACCGTTGCTCGGCGGCACGTTGACCCAACTCCTGGCGTCGATGGGCACACCGTGGGCCTTTGATCCACCGATGGGCTACGTGCTGTTCATTGACGACGTGGGGGAGCGTCCGTATCGGCTGGACCGGATGCTGGTGCAGTTGCGCCAGACTGGTGTCCTTTCGCGCGCTTCAGCCGTGGTGTTTGGGCAGATGCCGCACTGCGACGAGCCGGACGGCAGTCTGACTGCCAGGGCCACCGTGGCTGATGTGATGTCGGGATTTGACGGTCCCGTGCTGTTTGGTTTTCCGTCGGGTCACACCACCACGCCGTTGCTGACGCTGCCGTTTGGCGTGCACACTCGGGTGCTGGCTGATGGTGGCGACCCCGGCCTGCTCATTGAGGAATCTGCCGTGTTCGAGGGGACCGCATGACGCGTGTGCATTTCATCGGCATCTGCGGCACGGCGATGGCCACGTTGGCGGCCATGCTGAAGACGCGCGGGCTGGACGTGCAGGGCTCCGACCACGGCGTGTATCCACCGATGTCAGACTTCCTGGCGCGCGAACAGATCCGTATATTCGACAAATATGACGCGGTCAACATCACCAGCGAGATCGACCTGGTGGTGGTGGGAAACGCCATCTCGCGCGGCAACGCGGAACTGGAGGCCGTGCTCGATCGAAAGATGCGGTACTGCTCGCTCCCCGAAGCCATTCGTGAGCACTTTCTCTGGGACCGCCGGTCGATCGTGATCGCCGGCACACACGGCAAGACCACAACGACCTCCATGGCGGCGTGGCTGCTGACCTCGGCCGGCGAAGATCCGAGCCTGCTGGTGGGCGGCATCGCGTCGAACTTCGACAGCAGCTTTCGGCTGGGGTCGGGCCGCGACTTCGTGATCGAGGGCGACGAATACGACAGCGCGTTTTTCGACAAGACGGCGAAGTTCCTCAAGTACCTGCCAGACATCGCCGTGATCGGCAACGTCGAATACGACCACGCCGATATCTATCCCGATATGGAAGCCCTACGCATCGCGTTCCGGTGCCTGGTCAACCTGATTCCGCAGAATGGCCTCCTGCTGCTGGGCGCGGATTGCTCCGAAGCGCTCGCCCTTGGCCGCATGGCGCGGTCGCCCGTGGAGACGTTTGGTTTCAACGGAGGCGCTGACTGGCGTGCGGGGGAAATGGAGCCGGCGGGCGACCATACACGTTTCGAAGTCACCTACCGCGGAGACCGGTTCGGCCACTTCGAGGTGCCACTCTACGGCGCGCACAACGTCCGCAACGCCCTGGCCGCGATCGCCGTGGGACACGCGGCAGGCGTCTCACACGAGCGGCTGCGCGCCGGCCTGCGTGAGTTTCTGGGCGTGCGCCGGAGGCTGGAACTGCGCGGAGAAGTGCGCGGCGTGTCGGTGTACGACGATTTTGCGCATCACCCCACCGCGATTTTCGAGACGATTCGCGCGATCAAGTTCACGTACCCGGACCGGCGAGTGTGGGCCGTATTTGAACCGCGCTCGGCCACGTCGTGCCGCAGGATCTTCCAGGACGACTTCGTGCACGCCTTCCACGAATCCGGCGCCGACGAAGTGGTGCTGGCGGCTGTCTTCAGGGCGACGCTGCCCGAGGCTGAACGCCTCTCGGTGGACGGCATTGTCAAAGAGCTGGTCCAGCGCGGCGGCCGGGCACGCACGTTCCCAGGCGTCCCGGAGATTGTGGCCACCATCGCGCAGGAGGCCCGCGAGGGCGATATCGTCATCTTGATGTCCAATGGCGGGTTCGACGGGATCCACGAAAAGCTGCTGGCGGCCCTCGGGCGCTGACGTGGGGACGATGACCAGGGTCACTGGGCAGTTGCAGGCGATTGTCGGCCCAGAGGGTGTCAGCGAGCGAGCGCCGCTTGGTGCGCGCACCACGTTCGGCGTAGGCGGGCCTGCCGATTGGCTGGTGGAGCCGCGCACCGTGGCGGCGCTCGAAGCGGTGCTGCGGCTTGCCGCCTCGAACGACCTGCCGGTGACAGTATTGGGCGAAGGCTCCAACGTGCTCGTGGCCGACGCAGGCGTACGCGGCATCGTGGTGCGGCCGAGACTCGGCGGTATTTCTGAGCTGATGTCCGGACGAGTCAGGGCCGAGGCCGGCGTCACCATTAATGGCCTGGTGCGTTGGCTGATTGGCCGCGGCCTTGCCGGGCTGGAAGCCTGGGCTGGCACACCGGGTACCGTGGGCGGCGCGGTGCATGGCAACGCCCACTACGCCGGCCGCAACATCAGCGAACACATCGTCGACGTGGGCCTGCTCTCATCACAGGGCGTGCTCGGCATCGTCCCCGCCGGCGAAATGGGGTTTGGATACGATACCAGCCGCCTCTTTGACACCAAAGAGGTGGTGGTCTGGGCGGACGTTCAGGTCTCTGCGGGTGAGCCGGACGTGATGCGGGCGGTGGCGCGCGCGTCGCTGGCGCACCGGAAGCGCACGCAACCCCTGCATTTGCCCAGCGCGGGCTGTGTCTTTCAGAACCCCGACCCGGTGCGCGATCGGGTACCAGTGGGGATCCCGTGGTCGGCCGGTGCGCTTGTGGATCGCGCGGGCCTCAAGGGCGCCGCGTCGGGCGGCGCGATGATTTCGGCGACGCACGCGAACTTTATCGTGACCGACAAGACCGCCACGGCGGCAGACATCCGGCGGTTGATCGAACGGGCGCGTGAGGCGGTGCGACGCCAGTTCGGTGTCGAACTCAGGGACGAAATCGTGTACTTCGGGGAGTGGTGACATGGCGTATCTGGTCGTGCGTGGCGGGGCCCGGTTGTCGGGCGAGGTGGCGGTGGACGGCAACAAGAATGCGGCGCTGCCACTGTTGGCCGCTTGCCTGCTGACGTCCGAGACGTGTGAATTGCGGAATGTGCCGCAGATTCGCGATGTGTCAGTCATGGTCGAGCTGTTGCGCTCTCTGGGCGCCACGGTCGAGGGCGTGGGCACACCAACCCTGCGCGTCACCTGCGCCAGGATCCCGTCGGGCAGCCCGGACGCGACGCTGGTTGGGCGTTTGCGCGGCTCCGTGATGCTGATGGGGTCCCTGCTTGCCCGCGTCGGATGGGCCACGCTCGCGGAGCCTGGCGGAGATTTCTCGGCGCGTCGTTCCATCAGCACCCACCTGCGGGCGCTTCAGGCGCTTGGCGCGCGCGTGATCGACCACGTCGTCGGCCATCGCCTTGAAGCCCCGACTGGTCTCAAGGCCGTTTCGATGTACCTGCCGGAGGCCAGCGTGACCGGGACGGAGACGGCCCTCATGGCTGCGGCGGCGGCGGAAGGCACGTCCGAGTTCCGCCATGCGGCCTGTGAACCGCACGTGGTGGAGCTGTGCGAAATGCTCACAGCGATGGGCGCGGTCGTTGAAGGCATCGGCACGAGCACACTTCGGATCACTGGCGCACGCGCGCTCAAGGGCGTCGTTCACACCCTGCGTGGCGACTACATTGAGGCGGCAAGTTGGGGCGTGGTGGGCGCGGTCACCGGCGGTGACGTCGTGGTTCGGGGTGCGCGTGCGCTTGACCTGGAGCCTACGGTATCGGTGCTGGCCGACATGGGCCTCGACTGCGATTTGCGAGACGACGAGTTTGTGGTGCGGCCGTCTTCGCTACGCGCCGTCAAGCGCATCGCCACCGGCCTCTGGCCGGCGTTCCCGTCCGACATCGTCTCGCTCGTCACGGTGCTCGCGACACAGGCGGAAGGCCAAACGCTGCTGCACGACTGGATGTACGAACTCCGGCTCTTCGCGCTCGAACAACTCAGTTCGATGGGCGCGGACCTCTTCCTGTGCGACTCTCATCGCATGATCGTCTCGGGCAAGACACCGCTGCGCGGCCGCACGCTGGACAGCCGCGACATCCGCTCTGGGATGGCGCTCATCGCCGCCGCTCTGGCCGCCAAAGGGGAGAGCCGTGTCCTAGAAATCGAGACAGTGGAGCGTGGATACGCTCACCTCGTCGAGCGCCTGCGCGCGCTCGGAGCGGACGTCGAACGGCGTGACTAGAACCCGTCCCGAACGTAGTCGGGCTGTTCCTCAACCACGGAGCTCGGGCTGGCCCTCAAGCCTGGGAGCGTCCTTGGCCTTGAGGAGCAGGCCGAGCTACGAATGGAAATGGGCGCGAAGCGCCTTCACTCAAACCGCAGCGCCTCGATGGGATCGAGCCTTGCGGCCTTTTGCGCTGGGTAATAGCCAAAGAAAATGCCGATGCCGGCCGCGACGCCGAATGCCATGAAGACCGTGTCGGTCGGAACCTCAGCGGGCCAGGCGCGGAACCACATCATGAATTCAGCTGCGCCGAAGCCCGCGGCGATCCCGAGCCCGCCGCCGACAAGGCTGATGAGCACGGCTTCGACCAGGAATTGGTAGAGCACGTCCGACCCGCGGGCGCCGATGGCCAGGCGGAGCCCGATCTCACGAGTGCGCTCGGAAACGGTAACGAGCATGATGTTCATGATACCGATGCCACCCACCAGGAGCGAGACGCCGGCAATGGCCGCCAGCAGCGACGTCAGCGTGCTGGTGGTCTGCGTGCGCATCGCCACCATGTCGTCCTGCGTCATCACACTGAAGTCGTCCTCCTGTCCAAGGCCCAAATTGTGTGTGGTGCGCAGCGTGTCCTTGGCCGCGGACGAGGCCTGCGCCATGCGATCCCCTGATGTCGCTGAGGCCATGATGTAGTGCAGCTGCGGCTGTCCGACGAGTTTTTTCTGAACCGTGGTGTAAGGCATGAACACCTGATCGTCCTGGTTCTGTCCGCTCGATGAGGCGCCTTTGGGGGCCATGACGCCGACGACCTTCATCACGTGATTTCGCACCCGCACGGATTCACCGGTGGGGTCCACCCCCAGGCCGAAGAGTAGGTCCGAGACGTTAACACCCAGTGCGACCACCTTGGCCGCGCTCTGCACGTCCTGCTCGGTGAAGAAAGCACCGAACTTCATCGGCCAGGACTTGATCGACACAAAGTCGACGTTGGTGCCAAGGATGGAGGAGTTGGTATTCTGGGTGGAGGCGATGATCTGTTGACGGGTGTTGATGGCTTCAGCCACGTAAGCCAGGTCAGGCAGGGCACGAAGGGCGACAGCATCCGCTGGCATCAGTCTCGACGACCAGCCCTGGCCCATACTCACGCCCATCGTCATTGAGAAACCGGGAAACACCGTTACAGTGTTGGTGCCCGCGCCCTTGATCTGATCCTCGATGGTGGCCTGCGCCCCCCGGCCCAGCGCCACCATGGTGATGACGGCGCCCACGCCGATAATCATCCCCAGCATGGTCAGCATGGTCCGCATTTTGTTGCGGTTCAGGGCCTTAATGGCGATGTGGAACGTCATCAATATGGACATAGGTCAATGGGCTAATCAGGCAATGAGGCTCACTTGATGATGACATCCCTCGGCGGTGCAATGGGTGTCAATTCGATCGGGAGGGCGCCACTGCCGTCAGAGCGGATGCGGAACGGGCGTAGGTCTTCGTCGGTCAGTTCCAGGACGCGGACGATATGGGGTGTGAGGGTGAGGACGATGTCGGTTTCCTGCGTTTCTTTCTTGCTGCGGCCGAAGAGGCGGCCAATGATCGGCAGGTCAGAGAACCCCGGAATACCATTGGCCACGGTGCGTTCAGTGTCGCGAATCAGGCCCGCAATGATGTTGGTCTCGCCGTCTTTAAGCCGCACGGTGGTCAGCACTGACCGATTGCCGAACGTGGGGTAGCCCGAGAAGCCGGTGCCGGACACGGTACTCATCTGCAGCTTCACCGTCAGCGTCACGTCGTTGTTGGCGTGGAATCGGGGTGTCACGTCAATGTTGATACCGATCGACTCGTACGTGATGTTCTGGATGGACTGCAGGCTATTGCCACCCTGACCCAGCGGCACGATTTGCGACGTGGGCACGGGCACGCGTTCGCCCATCTCCTCGCGCGCCAGCACGCCGTCCAGCGTCCGGATGTGAGGGTTGGCCAGCGTCCGGGTATTCGAGTCGTTTTTAAGCAAGCGATAATAGAGTGCCGGCACGCCAGACATGAGGATGTCGGGCTGCGTCAGGTTGCGCAGGCTCCGCAGCGTGAGCGGCTGATCGGTGCTCACCACACCGTCGAGGCCCGTTGACCCGGGTGATGCGATCTGCAGACCGTAATCCCGCATGCTCGTGCGATCTACTTCGAGGATCTCGACGTCAACGATGACCTCGGCCTTCGCCTTGTCGATGGCGCCCAGAAGCCGCGCCACCGCATCCAGCCGCTCGGGCGTATCTCGAATCGTCAGTGTGTTGGTGTTGACCGGCTGAATCTGCCGGATGTCGGCCACCACCCGCAGCAGATCGACCACTTCCTTTATGTCGAGATTGCTGACAAAGAAGGTCTGAATTCGCTCTTCGGTGTACTCGCGGCGTTTGTTCGGATTGTCTGGGATGACGGTAATGGTCTTGGGCGCCGTGACCTTGTAGAACGACCGCGTATTCTGGGCCACGGCGTCGAGCGCCTGGCGCACCGTTGGCTCCTTCAGGCTGATCGAGACGGGCGCATCCTGAAACTGCGGATCGAACACCAGACTGAAGCCGGCCAGTTTGCCCAGCATCGTGTAGACCTGTCGGCTGGTGGACTGCGCACCGGTCTCGATCGCCGCGGGCATCGGTGCGTCGGGCAATTCGAATCCGCTCGGCGGCAAATTGCGCGTTCGCGTCAGCACCGACTCAAGCGCGGTCTTGCCCTCAGTGGGCGCGGCGAGCTTGGCCCGCTGGGCCGCACGGGCCATCCGCAGGTCGTCTTCAATCACGCCGCTGGTGGGGTTGAGCTCATACGCCACCTGCAACTCAACCACCGCATCGTCGTATCGTCCCTGAGAGAAGACGCGACGGCCCCGACCCAGGTGTACCGCAGACGCACGGAGCTTGGCGCGCTCCAGGCCCAGGCGCGCCTCACGATTGTCGGGTTCAGTTCTGACGATGCGCGAGTAGTGGGCCACCGCCAGATCGAAGTCCTGCGCCTGCTCGGCGTTCTGCGCCTGCCGCATGGCCCCGGCAGTGGCGCAGGCACCCAGCACGGTCAGCATGAACCCGGCGAGGAGAAGGAGAGAGGTCCGGCTACTTCCCGCGCCCGGTTTCAATGACATGAGTGCCCCTTGGGAACGTAAAGCGGAAGTCTGTGTCTTTCAACCCGGTGTTCTCACGCAGGTTGGTGAAGCGGAATACGAACGACCCGCCCAGATGGTCTGACGTGGTCAGGCCGCGGAACGCGAGCGACTGCCGATCGACAAAGAGAGTGAGGGTGGCGAAGTCTTCCTGCCGTTGTTTGGGGACGAGATCCATCTGCCACTCGCCCGTCGGTTGCAGGGGGGGCATCGAGGCCTCGAAGTCTTTGACAAGGTCGCCTCGGCCGGCGAGCAAGAGGATGGCCACCGAAAGGTCGTCGCCTTGCGGCATTGGCCCAACCGTGCCGGTGCGATCGGATTGGATGTAGGTCTGGACGGTGACGCCGTCGGCCACAAACAACTTCTTCTGTGGTGGCCCGTAGCTCATGAAGACGCGCCCTGGTTTCATCACTTTCAATTCGCCGCGTTCGGTTGTACGTACGGTGCGAAGGACTGCGCCCTGCACCGTGTGTGTGAAGTCGGCGCGAAAGTCACGAATGGTGGCGTAGCGTTGTTGCAGAGACACGACCAGGCTCTGCCCCGTCAGCGCCTGGCCGTGGATGGGCGCGGTGGCGAGCGCGCTGAGCGCGATCAGGCCGGAAAGGAAGACCGGTGCGACCCGAGTCTGCATAGGTGCGTTAATACTAGCACCCGGCTCGATATACTGTCGGGGCAGGAGGCCGGTGATGTCGCGTGACTCAGAAAATGCGGTGATGGCGTTCAGGAACGCGTGGCTGGGGGCGGTGACCTCGGCAGAGGAATTGGAAAAGATGGCTCCGGCAGTTGCAGCCCTTCCGGCCGACACACCTGTGGCATCGCTGGATCGTGAAGGGTATTATCGGGTATTGGCCGCCCATGCTAACGCGGTGATGGCCGTGCGCGGGCTGCTGGATGATTTGAAGCCAAATGAATAAGTTGGTGGACGGCGCGAGGATCGAACTCGCGACCTCTGCATTGCGAAC
>SYFT01000013.1 GCA_005799825.1 Acidobacteriota bacterium
GATCTCCGCCTGCGCTATGGTGGCGGCTTCCCGGCGGAGAGGAGAGATTTATGGCTGCCTCGCTCGGCGTCATGTTTACCGGTCTGCGGTTCGAGAACCCGTTCCTGCCGTCCTCGGCGCCTCGGGCCTGATGCAGCAGGGCATGACAGGGCGCAGGCCCTGGTCACCATCCTGCTCAGTAATGTCATCGTGCTGATTCCGTGAATACTCAACGCCCATGCGGGCACGCGGTGCGGTGTATCGTTCCCCGTCTTGTGTCGCGCGAGTGTCGGCGCCACCGGCGCGAATCTTTCGGCCATGCTCCGCGCGCTGGTGGCGTGCGGATAGTTCGGCAACCAGACATCCGGGACCCAGTGGCCCTGCTCACACGCACTGCCGCCAGGACGACAGGAGCCCAACCCCGGCTTCCTGGACGCCCTGCATACCTACGCGTGGTTTGTCACATGTGCGCTGAGCTTCGCACTGGATCTCGCGTTCATGCGCCCCGAACGCCCCAGAATGCAGTGACGGGTCGCGGTCAGCGATATGCTGTACGGCTGTAGATGACACTGCCATACCTGCTCATACTCGCGCTGGCCCAGACGGCCATGCCTCCACAGGCCCTGGCCACCGTTGACGGCGCCGGGTCTCCTGCATTTTCCATTCCCCGTTTCGAAGGCACCGTGGTGATCGACGGACGGCTTGATGAGCCGGCCTGGGCGCAGGCCACGAGACTCACGGGCTTCTCCGAATATCGTCCGGTAAACAGCCAGCGGGCGAGCGAACGCACCGAAGTGCTCGTGTGGTATTCACCCGAAGCCCTGCATTTCGGCATCATCGCCCACGACTCGGATCCGTCATCGGTCAGGGCCACGCAGGCTGATCGCGATAACCTCGACCGCGAAGACACTGTCCGCATCTACCTCGACACGTTCAACGACCGGCGACGGGCGTTTGTCTTCGGCGTCAATCCCCTGGGCGCGCAGGAAGATGGTGTGCAGACCGAAGGCGCCTTCAGCGCGGGCCGCACCTTTGGCGGCGTCGTGGACCTCAGCCCCGACTATCAGTTCGACTCGCGCGGCCAGTTGACGCCCGAGGGATATGTGGTGGAAGTGCGCATCCCATTCAAGAGCCTCAGGTACCCTTCCGCCGACCTGGTGAAGTGGGGCATCAACGTGCTGCGCAAGACGCAGCGCACAGGTCGTGAAGATACGTGGACGGACGCCAAACGGGTGGCCAGTTTCTTGGGCCAGACCGGTACGATGACTGGGTTGTACGAGATGAAGCGCGGCGTGGTGACCGAAGTGCAGCCCTTCGCCACCGGTGCCACCACCGGCACCCGCCAGGTCGATGGGCGGTTCTCTCGAAGCGGCGTGGATGTGGAACCCGGCGTCAACGTCCGCCTGGGGTTCACGAATCTTTCTCTGGATGCCACCGTGAATCCGGACTTCAGCCAGGTGGAGTCGGATGCGGCCCAGGTGACGGTCAACGAACGCTTCGCTTTGTTCTTTGCCGAGAAGCGTCCCTTTTTCCTCGAAGGCATTGAACTGTTTGCGACGCCGGGGCAACTGGTCTACACGCGTCGTATTGCGGACCCGATTGCCGGCGCCAAATTCACCGGCAAGGTCGGCCGTACGGGGCTCGCGTTCCTCTCGGCCATGGACGAGGCCGGGCCCGACCAGACATGGGTGAACCTGGCGCGCATTCGTCGCGATGTGGGCCGCGACTCGCTGGCAGGTGTGACCTACACCGATCGCACCGCCGATGGTGGGTCTAATCGCGTGCTCGCCGCCGATGCCCGCATCGTCTTCAAGCAGCTCTACTACGTGCTCGGTCAGGTGGGTGGATCGTGGACGGACACCGGCAACGGCGCCGTCTCAGCGCCCACGTGGAACATTGAGGCCGATCGTACCGCCAGGACATGGGGATTCCACTACAAGCTAGGTGGTATCGGCAAAGAATTCCAAGCTACATCGGGTTTTGTGCCGCGCAACAACATCGTGGAATTCCAGGCATTCAACCGATTGAGCTACTACGGCAAGCGCGATTCGCTCGTGGAGGGCATCACGGCGCTCGCCGGTCCCACGCGCATCTGGCGTTACGCCGATTTTGGCAAGGAGCACGCCATTGAAGGCGACGAGTCCGTGAGCGTCACGGCGACGATGCGCGGCGGATGGTCGCTCAGTGCAAGACCGGCGCGCGACTTCGTGTATTTTGATGAGGCCGGGCAAGACGAGACCGTGACCAATTTCAGCGGCACGTTCTCGGTCACCACGCCGGTCTTCGAGAAGTTCAACGCCAAGGTGGAAGTGCGGACCGGCGGCACTGCGATCTTCGCGGAGAGCGCCGATGGCCGCGAAACCCGCGTCACCACGACGCTGGGTCTGCGGCCCACGCAGTCGGCTCGAATCGAGGCGAGCTTTGTGACATCGCGCATCCGTCGGGAACGGGACGACACGGAGTTTGCCAGGTCCACCATTCCGCGCCTCAAAGCCGAGTATCAGCCTCGACGATCGCTGTTCTTCCGTCTGATCGCGGAGTATCGGTCTGAGGCGCGCGGAGGGCAGACGTTCAAGGGCCTGCGGACGGATTGGCTGCTGTCGTTTGAACCGTCACCAGGCACGGTGGTGTTCCTTGGGTATGGCGCGAGTCAGGAACGTGATCCCAATCGGCTTGGGACCGAGGCTCTGCGGCGCACTTCAGACGGCTTCTTTGTGAAGCTGGCGTACCAGTTCAGGCGGTAGGAGTATGATTGAAGACACAATCGACGCGGCGCTGATTGCGCGACTGCGGTCTACTGTCGAGACCCTGGAGTCGATTGCCGCCGACCGTCGGCTGCTGGCAGCGCTGACGCCCCACGAACGCAAGCGACTTCTCATTGCCGTGGGTGCGGTCTACATTCCCGATCAGGCGGCACGCCGGCGGATGGTGAAGGCCGTGGTTCGGCTGCGAAAAGTGGAACGGATCCAACGCGACGAACACGTGCGCGAGGAAACGGGAATCCGTGAACTGCGGCGTAGGCCCGTGTTCACCACGCCGAACTTCTTCCCGCCTCCGGCTACCGAACAGGGCGATCCCCTCGGCGAGTCGGAGGCGGAAGCACGGACGCATCTGGCGGACGAGCGTCACTGTTACGCCTGCAAGACCCACTTCACCGAGGTCCATCACTTTTACGATCAGCTGTGCCCGTCGTGCGCGGCGTTCAACTTCCGGAAGCGCACGGAGCTGGCCGATCTGACTGGCCGCGTCGCGCTATTGACCGGCGGCCGCGTCAAGATTGGCTACCAGGCCGGCCTCAAGCTGCTGCGCGGCGGTGCTCAGTTGATCGTCACCACTAGATTCCCGCGTGACTCGGCCATGCGGTACGCCAGCGAGCCCGACTTTGACCAATGGGGGCACCGACTGGAAGTGTTCGGCCTCGATCTTCGCCACACACCGTCGGTGGAAGCGTTTTGCCGCGAGATGCTCTCCACCCGCTCCCGGCTCGACTTCATCGTCAACAACGCGTGCCAGACCGTGCGCCGGCCGCCCGAGTTCTACGCCCACATGATGGAAGGCGAAACCGCGGCGCTGCACACAATGCCCGAGCATGTCCGGACGCTCGTGGGCGCGTATGAAGGACTGCGCGGCTATCACCTGTTGCCCGAGGCAGCCCAAGGAGCCCTGGCGACGAGCCTCTCTGATGTTGCGGGACTGACATACGCGGCCGCGCTGTCGCAGGTCGCGCTGTTGCCCGAGGAACTGCAGGCTCAGAAGAGCCTGTTCCCGCAGGGCCGGCTCGACCAAGACTTGCAACAGGTTGACCTGCGGAATCGAAACTCCTGGCGGTTGCTCATGGACGAAGTGCCGGCAGTAGAGCTGCTGGAAGTACACCTGGTGAATGCTGTGGCGCCGTTTGTACTCAACGCTCGATTGAAGCCATTGATGTTGCGCACCGACAACCGCGACAAACACATCGTGAACGTCTCGGCGGTCGAAGGGCAATTTTATCGGAGCTTCAAGACCACCCGCCATCCCCACACGAACATGGCCAAGGCTGCGCTCAACATGATGACCCGCACCGCGGCCGCCGACTATCAGACCGGCGGCATCCACATGAACAGCGTGGACACTGGCTGGGTGACCGACGAGGATCCAGTGGAAGTGGCGGCGCGCAAAACCGCCGAACACCGCTTCCATCCGCCGCTCGACATCGTCGACGGCGCCTCCCGCATCGTTGATCCCATCATCACCGGCATCAATACCGGCGTGCACGTGTGGGGCCAGTTCCTCAAGGACTACAAGCCTACGAACTGGTGACATTCGTCAATTAGGAACTTAGGAATTGGTGAACTGAGGAACTGCTGGCTCCCAGTTGCCCATTTCTTCAGTTCCCAGGTTCCCAAGTTCCTTATTACGCTATGGGGGAGGCCGTCTGATGATCACTCTACTGAGAAGCTCCTGGTTCACTTTAGCGATCCTCACCGCACAGCTCGCCTCACAGTCCTACGATCCGCTAGTGCCGACTCGGGTGGCGCGGCTTGAGCCGCGGGATCTCGTGGTGCGAGACGATGGGCGCAAGAGGGAAATTAAGGTGCTTGTGTATTTGCCTTCGGGCCAGAGTGCAGCGCCTATTCTGTTGTTTAGCCACGGACTGGGAGGCGCGCGAACGGGCTCGGCGTTCCTCGGACGGCATTGGGCCGCGCGGGGATATGTCGCCGTGTTTCTTCAGCACAAGGGAAGCGACGAGTCGATCTGGCAGGATGTGGCACCTCTTCGGCGACTGGCCGTGATGCGACGCGAGGCCAACGTCAAGAACTATCTATTACGGGCTCAGGATGTGAAGGCCGTGCTGGACGACCTGGCGGGCTGGAACGGGGACGCCGGGCACCCATTGCGCGGCCGGCTGGACATGTCGCGCGTCGGGATGTCGGGCCACTCGTTTGGTGGGGTGACCACTCAGGCGGTGAGCGGACAGTCGAGCAATGTTCCGACGCTCCGTTTGACCGATGCTCGCATCAAGGCCGCCATCGTGATGAGCCCCAGCGTGCCCGCGGCCGGCAATCCGCAGACCGCCTTTGGAAAGGTGACCATTCCCTGGATGCTCATGACAGGCACGCGAGACGAGTCATTGATTGGTGGCGCCACAGCCGAGTCACGACTCCAGGTGTTTCCCGCGCTTCCGCCTGGCAATAAGTACGAACTCGTGCTGTTCGATGGCCAGCACTCGGCCTTCACCGATCGCGACCTGCCCGGCGATCGCGTGGAGCGCAATCCGAATCACCAGACAGTCATCATGGCCCTCAGCACCGCCTTCTGGGATGCCTTCCTGCGCCAGGATTCTACCGCCAGGGCCTGGCTTGATGGCGGAGGTGGGATTGGGGTGCTCGAGGCGAGGGACATCCTGAGACGAAAATGAGGAAATTGGGCAGTTAGGAACTGGGGAACTGAGGAACCGGCCTTCCAGTTCCCCAGTCGCCCTGGTGTACGATGAAGGGCTATGACGTGCTACTCCGGTACGGACTTTGGAAGGGCGTTCCGCACGGTGCGCAACAATACGATTCTGGTAGCGATGGACATTCCGGCCGAGCAGTGGGGCTTTCGCGCCACGCCCGAGTCCATGAGTGTTCACGAAATGTTGGCGCATCTTGCCGGCTACACCACCTGGCAATTGAAGCTTCACGGCGAAGACAAAAAGACGTTTGTGACCTTCGAGGACTTCGGCAGCTACATCGGCGCCTCAAAGGCCTTTGAGCAGGCCTGCAATACGCGCGACGCGGTGCTTCAGGCGCTCGAGACCGAGGGTGAGGCGTTTGCCAGCTTTCTCGATTCCCTGAGCGAGGCCGATCTGGCAGAGCGCGTGGGTTTTCCGGCGCCGCTCGATCCGCCGTCTAAGACGCGGTTCGAAATGTTGATGGGCGCCAAGGAACACGAGATGCACCACCGCGCCCAGTTGATGGTTTGCCAGCGCCTCGTCGGCGTCGTCCCGCACCTCACCCGCGCGCGTCAGGCGCGCATGGCCGCGCCGGCCACCAGGAACTGAAGCGCCGCCATGCTCAGAGCCGGAATTGTCGGACTGCCCAACGTGGGCAAGTCCACACTCTTTAACGCCGTCACCCGCACCCGGAAGGCCGAGGCGGCCAACTACCCGTTCTGCACCATCGATCCCAACGTGGGGATTGTCACCGTGCCAGATGCGCGGTTGTATGAGTTGCAGAAGATCGCCAAGACCAATGTGGTGATTCCCGCGGCCATCGAGTTCGTGGACATTGCCGGTCTGGTCAAGGGCGCGAGCACGGGTGAGGGTCTGGGCAACAAGTTCCTAACACATATCCGCGAAGTAGACGCCATCGTGCAGGTGGTGCGCTGCTTCGAAGACGAAGATGTGCACCACGTGTCCGGCACTGTGGACCCGGTTCGCGACATCGAGATCATCAATACCGAACTGATTCTCGCCGACCTGGAATCGGTCAAGAAGCGGCGCGAGCGTCTGGCGAAGGACGTCAAGCGCGGCGACAAGGCTGCGGCCGCCGAAGAGGTCGCGCTTGCGAAGATAGAGCCGGTGCTGGACTCTGGAAAGCCCGCGCTGATGGTGGACCTGACGTTGGAAGAACGCACGCTGTCACGCGCCTTATTCCTGCTGACTGACAAGCCCACGATCTTCGCGTGTAACGTCAAGGAAGGCGACCTGGCCACCGCCGATTCCAACCCGTACGTCATCAAGGTGCGCGAGTACGTCAAGACACATCTGGCGTGCGAAGCGGTGGTCATCAGCGCGCAAATCGAAAGCGATCTGGTCGATCTGGAACCCGACGAAGCGCAGGCCTTCCTTGAGGAACTGGGCGTTTCTGAGAGTGGGCTCGGGTCGCTGATTCGCGCCACGTTCCACCTGCTTGGGTTGCGCACATACTTCACCGCAGGTGAAAAGGAAGTACGGGCCTGGACCATTCACGCGGGTGATACGGCGCCGCAGGCGGCGGGCGTGATCCACTCGGACTTCGAGCGCGGCTTCATCAAGGCCGAAACGGTGGCCTATACGGACCTGGTGTCGTGTGGGTCGGTCGCCGCCGCTCGCGACAAAGGCCTGTACCGCATGGAAGGCAAGGAGTACGTGGTCGCCGACGGCGACGTCCTGCTCTTCAAGTTCAACGTCTAGACTGGGCCCGCAGTGACCGTGGGCCTGGTCCTGCTCTGTCCCCCGCGACTGCGCTGGCCCAGACGCCGCCAGCGCGCCCACTGTCGTCTCAGACAGCCATCCACTCGCCGTGTGGGCGCGAATTCCGGCCACGCCGCGCTCGGCCAGCGTGCTTGTGCACGGCCGCACGTGGAGCAGCCGTCCCGACTTCGATCTCCAGGTCCCAGGACTGCAGCGATCCGTGCTGAGCTCGCTCGCGGCTCAAGGCATCGCGGCCTACGCGGTGGATCAGTGCGTCTACGGCGAGACTCGCCGCGATGCCACCGGTTTCCTCACGCCGAGCCGGGCGGCAGCCGATGTGAGCGCGGTGGTGCGCTGGGTCGCCGCGCGACATCCGACGCTGCCCCCACTCGCACTTCGCTCAACCTCCTCGGATTTACGATGGACCCGGGGCTGAAGTGTGCCGCTCTGCCTGTGCCAGAGCGCCCAGCCTTCGCCAACACGACCGTCGAAGACGCGCGCAGCGATTTCATCTCTCCCGCGGTCACGCCCCCGGCTGTGATGAGGGCGTTCACCGATCAAGCCGTGGCCGCCGATTCGGTGCGTGTGGACTGGATCCGCGAAGACGAATTCAACGCGGTCAATCCCGCGCGCCTGACGATGCCGACAATGGTGTTGCATGGGTCGAGGGAACCGGGGGGGCCGCCGACGTGACGGCGAGGTTCTTCGCGACAATTGCGTCACCGCAGAAGCAATGGACTCAGTTGCCGGGTGGCGACCACGCGGCTCAGCTCGAAAACGCCCACGCGTCGTTTGTGGGTGCGGTGGCAGAATTCATCGCGCGACCGCGTGCGTGGCGGAGGTAGGATTGCGACCAGGAGGGTGAGACATGAATCGCTTCAAGAGACCGGCGTTTGTCGTGAGCGTAGTTCTGGTCGCAGCTGCGGTATACGTGGCAAGCCCGGCGGCGCAGCGGCAGGCGTTGCCGGAAGATCCGGTGGCGACGTTCTCCATTCTGGGCTACGACCCGGTATCGGGGGAACTCGGTGGCGCGGTGCAGTCGCGCGTCTTCTCGGTGGGCAACGGTGTGTTGTGGGCCGAGGCCGGCGTTGGCGCCGCGGCCACGCAGGCGATCGTTGACGTGAGTTATGGCCCGCAGGCGCTTGAACTCTTGCGCAAGGGCCTCAAGCCCACCGACATCGTGAAGCAGATCTGGGAGCGCGATCCCGACCCCGGTTTGCGCAATCGGCCATGGCCCAAGGCGGGTCGGCAGTTGGCCGTGATTAATCCGGCCGGCGACACCGCAGTGTTCACCGGGCCTGAGGCCAGCACCTGGGCGGGACATAAACAGGGCGTGATGTGCACGGCGCAGGGCAACATCCTGGCAGGCCCCGCAGTGGTTGAAAACATGGTCAAGGCGTTCGAGACGACCAAAGGCCGCCTGGCACTCCGGCTACAGGCTGCGCTCGAAGCCGGCCAGGCCGCCGGTGGCGACACGCGCGGCATGCAATCGGCCGCCATGCTCATCGTCAAAAAAGACGGCGGCCCGTGGCTGCACAACGATGTGGTATTGCGGCTCCAGGTGGACGACCACACCGAGCCCATCGCGGAGATGCGCCGCATCCTCACCAAGCGCTTCCCGCAAGGGTAGCGGGCTACGCACGGGTGCGGAGCTCGCGTGAATCGAACCCGGCTGGTTCTCCAGCCCAAGTCGCGCCCCGGCCGAGCGTCAGAACCCAACAGACAAACTGACCCCAAACGTGCGCGGTCGGCCCATTTCTCCAACGAACCCTGAGGGCGCGATGCCTGGGAAGGCGAACGCGGTAGGGATGTAGCGGATGTCAAACGCGTTCTTGATGAAGCCTTCCACCGAAATCCTGCGCACGCTGACGCCTGCGCGCATGTTGACCAGCGCGTACGCTTTTTGCCCCGCGCTGTTCGCGTCGTCGTACTGGAATGCTCCGTGGCGTACCACTTCGGCGCGGCCGAAGAGCTGAACGTCCGGGCGCAGGGAGCGCGACACGTCGATGCCGGCCGACATCGTGAAGTCGGGCGTGAACGGGACCAGGTTGTCCGAGACGTCCACACCGCTGGAGGTGCTGTCGTCCGAGAAGCGCGCGCGCGTATAACCGACCGCGCCGAACACATCTACGCCCGCGGCTGCCCGAGCGGCCACTTCCACTTCGAGGCCACGGCTGGCGGCGCCGCCGACGTTCGAAATATAGAACTGGCCCGGCGCGTTGGGAATGGGCAGGTTCAGTTGCAGGTCCGTCCAGTCGATCGTGAACAGCGCGGCATTGGTGCGCACCCTGCCGTTGGCCCACGTAGTCTTGACGCCCACCTCACCGTTCCACGTCTGCTCTTCGTCGTACGTATTGGGGGAGGGCGGCACCACGGGATTAAAACCGCCGGCCTTGAAGCCACGGCTGGCCGACGCATAGAGCCTGTGGTTGTCGTTAATGCGATAGGTCAGCGCGGCGCTAGGCGAGATGTTGGTCCAGGTCTTTTCTGCATCAAGCGACGTGCCCGGCGCAATCTCGGGCACCACGAACACGCGCAGGTCGGCCGTCTTGCGCTCCCGATCGGCCCGCACCCCAAGCGTGAGGTCAACGCGGTTGCCGACGCTCAGCGTCGAGTGCCCAAACGCCGCAAGGCCAGAGTCCTTGATCGTGCCCTGGGGAGAATGCTCGCTGATGGGGAAGGGAATGAGCTGCGACATCAGGAACGCTGCGTAGGTATTCAAGGCGTCCTGCTCGTAGTCGTGCTTGAAGCCGAACGCGCCCACCTGCCACGAGAACATTGTCGAGTCCGACAGGCGCACGGGTGACGCGGCCGCCGATGCGAGGCGAATCTCCTGACTGAACTGCATGGCTTCTTCGGTGTTGTCGCGGGTGATCAACGGCATCGGCGAGTAGTCGAGATCGGTCACGTCCTGGGTCTTCCATCGGACGAGGCCGGTGGTGCTGGTCAGGCTGACGCGCGACCCTTCTCTCCGGGCATGCAGGCTGCCGGATGCCACGTCGCGGTCCTGCCGACCTTCAAAGTCGCGCGCCACCGTGAACGGATTCGCCCGCAGGCCGGCGAGGTCCGACAGCGCGTAGTCGCCATCGCGCGAACGCTCTCCGCTGACGATCAGTCGCGTCTCCCACTGCGCTGACGGGGTCCACAGCAGTTGCGCTTTGCCGAACGACGCCGACCGGTCGTCCACGGTCCTACCGGTGACCTGGTTTTTCGAAAAACCGTCGCGTTCACCGTGTCCAAATGCCAGTGAGAGTCCCACCGTGGGCGCGAGCGGACCCGACACCGATGCGCGGATGTCGCGCGAGCTGAAATTGCTGAGTGGCGCCACCACGCGGCCCGTCCATGACGAGAGGGACGGCCGCATCGACAAGACATTCACCAGGCCGCCCAGGGTATTGCGTCCGTACAGCGCGCTCTGCGGACCGCGGACAAATTCAATCTGGTCCACGTCAAGCAGTTCCACGCTTGAGGCGTTGGCATTGAGCTGGGGCACACCATCAAAGAACGTGGTGACTGCCGGGTTCGCCGGGCTGGAGCCCACGCCGCGGAATCGCGCGTTACTCAACTTTCGCGCCGTGAACTCGGTGAACACGACGTTGGGTGCCTGCAGGGCTGCATCCGACACGATCATCACGCCGGCGCGCTGCAGCATGTCGGCTGTGATCGCGGTCAGGCTGATTGGCAGCGTCTGCGCTTTCGCTGGCTCTTTCTGTGCATGAACGTTGACGTCCGGTAGTACGACGACGGGCGCTGCAGCCTGTGGGGCCTGCGCGGCAGTCGCTTTGGCCGTTTCGGTTGCGGGTCCGACGAAACTCAAGGCGATCCCCAGAGTGGTGACGAACGTCTGAAAGTACATGCATGTAGTATAAATCGAGCCATGTCAACGACACAGTGGGTTTTGTCTGTGGCCATCGCCGCCACATCGATGACCGCTTACGCACAGCAGCCGACGGTCGGCAACGCCATTCGACAGTTCGTGACTGTGGATAGCGCGGTGATTGCGCTGACGCACGCACGCGTCATTGATGGGACGGGCGGTGCCGTTCGCACTGATCAAACTGTCATCCTGCGTGACGGCCTGATTGCCGCCATGGGACCAGCCGCAAGCACACCGGTACCGGAAGGCGCCCGCGTCCTCGACCTGACGGGGAAGACACTCTTGCCGGGCATGGTCATGGTGCACGAGCACCTGTATTACCCGACCGGCCCGGGCGTCTACGGACAGCTCGGCGAGAGCTTCGTGCGCCTGTATCTGGCGGGCGGGGTCACCACCATGCGCACCGGTGGCAACGTGAACGGCTTCATGGACATCAACATGAAGAAGCTCGTGGACGCCGGCGGCAAGGCAGGCCCGGCCATCGATGCCACGGCGCCGTACCTGAATGGACTGAACACCTTCATCCAGATGCGCGCGCTCAAGGGATCAGACGACGCGCGGCGGCAGGTGAACTACTGGGCGGACGAGGGCGCCACGTCGTTTAAGGCGTACATGCAAATCTCGCGTGCCGACCTCGGCGCCGCGATTGATGAGGCCCACAAGCGCGGCATCAAGGTGACCGGGCACCTGTGTTCGGTGACCTATGCTGAGGCGGCCGATCTGGGCATCGACAACCTTGAGCACGCATTTGTGGCGTCTACAGACTTCGTACCCACCAAACTTCCCGACGTGTGCCCGGGACAGGGGACCGGGCAACAGACCATTGCAGCGCTCGACGAAAACGGCGAACCCTTCAAGGCGCTGGTAAAAAAACTCATAGTGAGGAAGGTCGCGCTGACCACGACGCCTGCCGTGTTTGAGACCTTTACGCCTGGGCGGCCGTTGCCGCCAGGACTCGAAGTATTGGTTGCGTCACTAAAAGAGCAGTTCGAACAGAGCTATGCGCGAACAGCGAAGAACACCGAATCGATCTACGCACGTCTCTTTCCGAAGGCCTTGAAGCTCGACCTGGCGTTCGCCCGAGCGGGCGGTACCCTCGTCGCCGGTACCGACCCCACAGGCGGTGGTGGCGTGGTGCCGGGTTTCTCGAATCAGCGCACTGTCGAGCTTCTGGTTGAGGCCGGATTCACGCCCGCCGAAGCCATCAAAATCGTGACGCTTAACGGCGCGGAGTACCTTGGCCGTGGAAAGACCGTCGGCTCAATCGCGGTTGGCAAGCAGGCAGACCTCATGGTTATTGCCGGAGACCCGTCGGCGACCATTGGGGATATCAGGAAAGTGGAACTGGTGTTCAGGCAGGGTATTGGATTTGATAGCGCGCGATTAATTGCATCAGTGTCGGGCCGTGTCGGTATTTTTTAGAGCACATACATGAACAGCAGATTTATCTGGATCAATGGCGAGATCATCGCCTCGGACAAAGCGACCGTCCCGTTTTTGACGGCCGGTCTTCACTATGGCCTGGCCATTTTTGAAGGAATTCGCGCCTACAAAACACCAAAGGGCCTCGGTGTGTTCCGCTTGCGCGAACACATGAAGCGCTTCGAGGATTCGTCGCGCATCGTCGGCTTCCTCGACATGCCGTATTCGATCGACGAAATGATGGAGGCCGTGTGCGCCACCGTGCGCGCCAACGGCTTTGGCGATTGCTACATCCGGCCGCTGTTGTGGCTGGCCGACGGCGGGTGGCAGCTGACGATCGACTCAGGGAAGGCGCACGTGGCCGTCGCCGTCTGGGAGCAGTCGGTGTACGGCGGCAAGGGCACGGTGGCCGAGGGGCTCAAGGCGTGCGTATCGAGCTTCACACGCCACCACCCAAATGCGATGATGACCAAGGCCAAGGTCGCCGGCAACTACGTCAATTCCATCATGGCCAAGACCGACGCCCAGCGAAACGGCTTCGACGAAGCCGTTATGCTGGATCCGCAGGGCTACGTCGCCGAATGCACGGGCGCGAACCTGTTTGTTGTCCGCAACGGCCGATTGATTACGCCGCCGGCGGATGCGATCCTCGAGGGGATCACGCGCGACACTGTCGTGGCGCTCGCACAGGACCTGGGCATTCCCGTGCAGGAATCGCAGCTGAGCCGCGACCACCTTTATGTGGTGGATGAAGTCTTTGTCTGCGGCACGGCCGCCGAAGTGGTGGGCATCACAAGTATCGACCGCCGCAAGATCGGCGCCGGCGTCCCAGGGCCCGTCACCTGCGCGATTCGCGAATCGTACCTCTCGGCCGTTCGCGGCGCCCACGCAAGATCGCAAGCGTGGATCACGATGACGTCATTAGGCACTGAGGAAATTGTGAACTGAGAAACTGCGGTCGCCCCCAGTTCCCCAGTTCACAATTTTCTCAGTTACTAACGACTGGTGATCGGTGCCGCCCGTGTTGCCGGGGTTCAGGGCCGAATGTTCGGCCGTCCGGATCCGGTCTTTAAAGACACGGCTCCGTGGCCATTCCCGCTACGGTTCGGGCGCCGGGGGATGGTAAGGTAATCAGCGATGAAAAGAGGCTGGCTGCTGCCCGTTCTGGTGTACGCGTCGCTCTCTGGCTCCTATGGCCGGGGCGGGGCGGATCAGGCTGGGCGCGAGGACGTTGTTCTGGCCCGCGAAGTGGACATTCTCGAAGCAGTTGTGCCGAAGAATGCCACGCTGCAGGGCGTGCTCATGAGCCACAAGGCCTCGAGCGGGCTCGCCGACTCCATTGTCGGCGCCGTGCGCGCCGAGTTTGACCCGCGCAGGCTCAGGGCCAACCAACCGTACTCCCTGGTGACGACGCTCGACGGGTTGTTTCGGGAGTTTCGCTACACGATGGATGCCGACCGCTTCCTGCGGGTGGCGCTGAAGGTGGGCAGTTCACTGGCCGAGCCCCAGTTCGACGTGGAAGTAGTGGACTACCCAAAAGAGATCGTGACCGACGCCGTCACGGTGGAGATTACGAAAGAGCGCCCGTCGTTGTGGGCCGCGCTCAAAGAGCGGGGAGAGAACATCCAGCTCGCGCTACTGCTGGCCGACGCGTTTTCTGGCGACGTCGATTTTAACTCCGACCTGCAGCCGGGCGATCGCTTTGAAATACTCCTTGGCCGAGTGCTTCGCGACGGCAGGTTCAACGGCTACGAAGAAGTGGCGGCGGCCACGCTCAACAACGACGGCCGTCAGTTGACCGCGATCAGGCATCCCGGGCCGGATGGCCGAGAGGCGTGGTACGACGCGCAAGGGCGGTCGCTCAGGCGCCAGTTTCTGAAGTCGCCCCTCGGGTTTGAGCCGCGCGTCACGTCAAGTTTTTCATATCGTCGCCTGCATCCCGTGCTGAACACCTATCGCGCGCACCGCGGCGTGGACTATCGCGCCGGGTACGGCACTCGGGTCGTGGCCGTGTCCCCAGGCACCGTGATCGCCGCCGGCTGGGCGGGCGGCGCGGGCCGGCGCGTCTCCATTCGCCACGCAAGCGGCTATGTGAGCAACTACTTCCACCTGTCGGCCATCTCCCCCGGCATCAGCCCGGGTGCGCGGGTCGATCAGGGTCGCACCATTGGGCGCGTGGGCAATAGCGGCACGGTGACGGCTACCCACCTGCACTACGAGCTGATCAAGAATGGCACACACGTGAATCCGGTGGCTGAACATCGCAACATGCCTCCCGGCGTGCCGATTCCTGCCGCCGCGATGCCGCAGTTCACGGCCGAGCGCGATCGCCTGCTCGGCACGCTCCGCACTACACTTCTCGGCTCCGACGTCGCACCGACGTCACGGGGTCAGTAGCCGCCATGGCGCAGCTCACCCCGTTCCGGGCGCTGCGCCCGGCGCTCTCCGTTGCGTCCCGCGTGGCGTCCGTGCCCTACGATGTGGTCAACACCGCCGAAGCGCGGGTCATGGCGCTGGGCGAGCCGCTCAGCTTTCTTCGCGTCACCCGCTCCGAAATCGATTTGCCCGACACGGTGTCGCCGTACGACAACGCGGTGTATGCCCGTGCGGTGGCGAACCTGCGCGACCTTCGCGCAGCGGCGCCGCTGGTGGTGGACGCAGAGCCGACGTTGTACTTCTACCGGCAGCAGATGGGCACCCACGTGCAGACGGGGCTGGCCGGGTGTTTTTCGGTGGACGAATACGAACGCGATCTGGTGAAGAAACATGAAAAGACGCAGCCCGACAAGGAAGACGATCGCACCCGGCACATGCTCGAAGTGGGTGCGCAGACGGGCATCGTCTTTCTGACGTATCGCGCCTCGGCCGCGGTGGATGCCATCGCGCTGCGCGTGTGCGCCGGAGCCTCGCTGTACGATTTCACGGCGGCTGACGGCATTCGACACACCGTGTGGCCCGTGTCGTCGTTTGACGTGTCGGCGCTGGTGGCGGCGTTTGCCCCCATTCCCGAGTTGTATATCGCTGACGGCCATCATCGCGCGGCGAGTGCCGCGCGCGCTCGTGCGGCGCTGCGCGACTGGGGCACGCCATCCCAGGAAGCCGACGTGTTCATCGGCGTCGCTTTCTCCGACACGCAGCTCCAGATTCTGCCGTATCACCGAGCCGTCAAAGACCTGTGGCGCCACACACAGGCGTCGTTCCTGGACGCGCTGCGGTCTAGACTTGCGGTGAGCGACGGTCCGCCTGAGCCGAACCGGCCGGGCCACGTCTCGATGTTCCTCGGTGGTTGCTGGCACACGCTCCAGCTTCCGCAGTCGCCCGCAGGCACGGCCCTCGCCGATGCGCTCGACGTATCAGTGCTGCAGCGCGACGTGCTTGCGCCCGTGCTGGGCATCGGCGACCCTCGCACCGACAAGCGCATTGATTTTGTGGGCGGGGTTCGCGGGCCAGGAGCCCTCGAGGCTCTTGTGGCATCCGGGCAGGCCGCTGTGGCCTTCGCGCTCTACCCGGTGACGGTGGGCGACCTTCTTGCGATTTCCGACGCCGGCGGCATCATGCCGCCCAAGTCCACGTGGTTTGAACCGAAGCTGCGCGACGGGCTGCTGGTGCATCAGATATGAGTATTCATCGCGTCTTCAATTTTTCCTCCGGTCCGGCCGTCCTTCCACTTCCCGTACTCGAAGAAGCCCAACGTAACCTCGTGACCTTGCCGGGCGTTGGCATGTCGGTGCTGGAGGTCAGCCACCGTTCAAAGCCGTTCGACGAAATCCTGCACGGCGCGCTCTCGGACATGCGCGAGATTGCGGGAATCTCAGATGACTACGAGATCCTGTTCCTGCAGGGCGGCGCCAGCCTGCAGTTCTCTATGGTCCCGATGAACCTGCTCACCCAGGGCCTGACCGCCGACTACATCGTCACCGGCGACTGGGGCAAGAAAGCGCTGAAGGAAGCGAAGAAGGTGGGCGCGACAGCGGTCGCGGCTTCGACTGAAGAAGGCAACTTCGTGCGCATTCCCGCGCAGTCGGAGTTGCGGCTGACGCCAGGGTCAGCCTACATTCACATGACGTCCAATAACACCATCCACGGCACGCAGTGGCATCACCTGCCAGACGTGGGTGGCGCACCGCTGGTGAGCGACATGTCGTCCGATATCCTGTCGCGGCCGCTCGATGCTGCAAAGTACGGCCTGATCTATGCCGGCGCACAGAAGAACCTCGGCCCGTCTGGCGTCACCGTCGTCATTATCCGCAAAGACTTGCTCGCGCGATCCGCTGACGCGTTGCCGACGATGCTGAATTATCGGGTGCAGGCAGAGCATGGCTCTCGCTACAATACGCCGCCGGCATTTGGCATCTACATCCTGCGGCTAGTGCTGACGTGGCTGAAGGGCCTGGGCGGTGTGGCGGCGATCGAGAAAGTGAACGAGCGCAAGGCCGCCATGCTTTATGCGGAGCTCGACCGCACTGCTTTCTGGGCGCCGCACGCGCAGAAAAACGCACGGTCACGGATGAACGTGACGTTTCGTCTTTCATCCGAGGCGCTTGAGTCGCAGTTCGCCAAAGAAGCCATGGCCGCCGGACTTGATGGCTTGAAAGGCCACCGATCGGTCGGCGGCCTGCGCGCCTCCATTTACAATGCGTTCCCCGAAGAGGGCGTGGCCTCGCTCGTCCAGTTCATGCAGGAGTTCGAGCGCAGAAACGGCTGAGGCCAGCCTCAGCCGCTACCGCTGCGCTGCTGCGAGGTCATTCACGGCCTTCGCGAGCATCTGTACCTTGGCCTGATCCGAGGAACCGGAGACCGAGCCGCTGAGCGTGGTGCCCAACTGCTGCAGCGCCGTGCGACGCGCTTCGCCCGAGAGGCCCTCGGCGCGAGTCAGTGAGCTGCGTGTGCTTGTGATCGTGCCGGCCGAAAGGCCCTTCGACCGCTCGAGCTGGTCGACAAACGCCCTGGCCATCGCGAAGCTCGGCGGCCAGGCGGTCTTCCGCTGATCCTGCGCGTTCGCCTCCGTGAAGGTCACCGTCTTGGCCGCGTCAATCTCGTTCTGCGACAGATGCGGAGTGGCAACCATCTCGTAGATATCGAGACCGCGCGAGATCTCCGAGCTATAGATCAGGCCGTTGTACCAGTAGACCGACCACGAACCGGCGCTCAGGAGGCGAGTACCGTCGAGCGGACCACGGTCGAAATAGGCCATCTCGAACGGCTTCTTGGGATCGGTCCAGTCGAACACCGTGATGCCGCCCTGGTAGAAGCCCTGCACCATGATGTCGCGGCCGGGCACGGGCAGGAGCGAGCCGTTGTGCGCCACGCAGTTCTCGAAGTCGGTCTGCGGTGCCGGCATCTTGTAGTAGCTGTGGAATACCAGCTTGCCGCGTTCGATGGTGAAGATGGCGTTGGCGCCCCACTCCAGGCGGTCCGTGCTGCGGCACCGGGGGCTACTGCCGCCGCCCCACTCGTCAGAGAACAGCACCTTGGTGCCGTCGTTGCTGAACGTCGCGGAATGCCAGAACGCCATGTTGATGTCGCCGGCCGCATCGATACGGACCGGATGCGTGGGCTCACGGATGTCGAGCAGCAGCCCGTAGCCGCCGCACGCACCGCCGGCAAATCCGGACTCACCGAACACCGTGATGTCGTGGCACTGATTCGGGCCCGTCGGAGCGCCGCCTGCACGTCCACCGCGGCCACCCGCTGGCGGGGCACCTGCCGGGGGCGCGCCTCCGGAAATCACTGGGGGAGCAGTACCCGCCGCAGGCGGAGCGCCGGCCGCACCGGTCGCTGGGGGACCACCCGCGCGTCCCGGTTCCACACGGCGGGGAGGCGGCGCGAGGCCCGCGAAGATGCGCGCGTAGTTACCGACTGCGGCCTTCTCGGGCGCCGCGAGCGGGACTTTAATCACTTCAACTCGGAACTGCGCCGAATCGGGATTGTCGGTCAGGTTGCCACCGACGCAGCCGGCCAGTTCTTCAGGCGACCGCACGCCGGCCGAACCCGAGATGTAGACGTAGACATTTTCCTTGTCGCTGGGATCTTCAATCACCGTGTGCGTGTGCGAACCGCGGCACGTCTGCACGTTGCTGACGTACTTCGGATTCTTGATGTCCGAGATGTCGAAGATACGGATGCCGCGGATGCGTTCCTTGCTGATGGGTTCGGGTACACCCTGTGAGCCACAGTCCAGCCGGGCATTCGTGCCTTCAGAGGACACAAACAGCAGGTGCTTGAACACCGAGACGTCGTTCTGCGACGCGGGGCAGGGAATCGTTTTCACTAGCACGGGGTTCGCGGGATTCGACACATCCCAGAAGATGATGCCGGCGTAGTTGCCCTGCACAACGTACTTGCCGGTGAACGCTAGGTCAGAGTTTGTGATGCCGCGGTGGCCTTCGGGCGGCGGCGTGGTGGATACAAGGCGCATGTTCCATGCGGCCTGCGCCGCGTCCCAGTACCCGGCCTTGAGGCCGACACGGGGATCAGGTGTCGGCGCCACAGCCGAAATCGTCGGCGCGATCGGCGCCGGCATCACGTCCGGCACTGGAGGCACTGCCGGCGGCGGGTTGCCGCGCCCACCGGCGCGTCCGGTTGCAGTTGCCAGAATGGCACCAGGCGCACCCGCCTGCGGAGCGCCGCCGGCAGGTACCGCGGCGGCGGGTGCCGCCGCAGGCGCGGCTGTGGGCGCTGGCGCTGCGACCATGGAGGTCGGCGTGGGCGCCGCCACTGCAGGCGCGGGTGTCGCCGGTGCCGGCATCCTCGATGCGCAGGCCGCCAGTACGACGACGCCGGCAAACGAAGTGACCAATCGAACGGAAATGGATTTCTGAGTCATGAGCGTCAACGTCCTCCTCCAAGAGTCTCAAGCAGCTGTTGCATGCGTTCAATTTCCGCTTCCTGGTCGGCCTGCACATCTGCAGCGAACAGGTAGACAAAGTCGTCCTGCGCCGCGGCGTGTGACGCGAACAGTTCCTGTACCATGCCAATGGCGCCCTGGTGGTGCTTGATCATCCCCACCAGGAACAGGCGATCGAAGTTCCTGCCGCGCGCCTTCTTGAGCGCGGCCATTTCGGCCTCGTTCAGCATGCCGGGCATCAACATGTCGTGCACCATGCCGTCATGATTCATCTTCATGTGCGTGGCATCGGCGGCCGGCACATCCTGGCCCCGGTCACGCAGCCACGTGCGCATGAAGGCAATTTCGTCGCGCTGGCTGATGAGCATGCGTTCACACATCAACTGGATGGTCGGGCTGGCGCCGTTCGTCTGCGACCACCCGGCCATCAGCACGGCCTGCGCGTGATGGGGAATCATACCCTGCATGAACTTCACGTCAGCCGCGCTGAACGGCTGCCTGACCAGCTCGGGCCGGGCCTCAGGGTCCACAATTGGCGTGAGGGGGACCGCTCCGGTTCGCGGCGCGACCATGGCCGGGGGGCGGGCGGCGCTCTGGCATGCGGACGCCGAAGCGGCCACCAGGATTCCGGCCAAAACAGTGCGAATGGACATCACAGTCATCGGAAGAGTCTTCACGGGGACCGCCGCAGTGTAAGCGATCTCCAGGCTGGATTCACATTAGACTGAAGTCCTGACCTTTTTTCTGGCCGAATGGAGAGAGCGTTGCTGAGTCGATCGATTGTTGCTGGTGTGGTGGTGGGAGCCCTGGGACTCACCGGGGCGTGCGGTGGGGCCAATTCGGCCGCGCCGGCGTCTGCCGATGTCTGGGCGGTCGTGAACGGCAAGCAATTGCGCCGTGATCACGTGGAGCGCCTGTATCGGACGATGCTGAATCCGGAGGCGCCTGCGCCGACCGACGAGGAGGCCCTGGGCGCAAAATTGGGCATTCTGGAAGACATGATTCAGGACGAGATCCTTCTCACTCGCTCGGCCGCCCTGAAGATTGAGCCGACGGCCGATGAGGTGGCCAAGGCGCTGGCCGACCAGCGCGGCGCGCTCTCCGAAGAGGCGTTCACGAAGCAGCTTGGTGACCGGCGCATCACGATGGACGAGTTTCGCGAGGAAGTGCGCCGCGAGATCATGGTCCGTAAGGTCGTCGAAAAAGAAGTGACTGACAAAATCGTCATTGCCGACGACGAAGTCACCGCGTTCTTCGATAAGAATCGCGCGCAGTTCAACATCCTCGAGCGCCAATACCATCTCGCGCAGATCGTGGTGAACTCCCAGCCGAATCCTCAGGTGGGCAACCGCAGGAACGACGACGCCTCGACGCCCGAACAGGCGCAGCGCAAGGTAACGATGTTGACCGAACGCCTGAGAACGGGCGACAGCTTCGCGGAGCTGGCGGCCGACTTCTCGGAAGACCAGCAGTCCGCCGGAAACGGTGGCGACATCGGCTTCGTGCCGCAGTCGCGCATCGATCAGGCGCCCCCGCAACTGCGCCAGGCCGTGATGGCCATGAAGCAGGGGCAGATGAGCACCGTGACTGCAGGCCCACAGGTCACCATCCTCGCACTCGTCGCCGTGCAGGAGCCCGGACAACGCGAGATCGGCAACCCCGAAGTGAAGGAAGCCATTCGCTCGGGCCTCAAGGATCGCCGGACGCAGTTGCTGCAGACTGCGTTCCTGAGCCGCATCCGCAGTGAGGCGACCATTGTGAACCACCTCGCGAAAACGCTCGTGGATGGCGCGGGCAAGGCGCCGGACGCAGCCATCAGTAAATGAGAAACTGGGGAACTTAGGAACTGTTAGGGCCGGGGGAAGTACTGCGGCTGCATCATCAGCCGCAGCGCCTTGCCGGGATGTGCGAGGTCGTGCCGAACCTGCGTCCAACCGATGCAGTGAAGGTAATAGACGAGGTTCAGCGCCAGCAACTCCGTGGTGATCGCCAGCGTTGAGTTGAAGCGCACGATGCCGGGCAGGAGTACCGATACGAGCAGGCCCACCGCAAGTGACGCACTGCGCAGGACGCGTGTGTCGGGAATCCGCAGCACGATGAGCAGGTGCCGTGCGGTGTTTATCTTGAATCCCAGGAACAGCGCAAAGGGCACGAGCCCCCAGTCGATGCGATCCTCTCAATCAAATTCCAGACGAGTCTCCACGTACCACAAGCACAGGGCAAAGAGCACCGCCAGCGCTACGGCGCCGACCGTTTGTGCCGTGCTGCCCTTGAATTCTTCGTGGAAGGAATAGATCGACAAGTAATCGTCCCAGATCGCGATCGGCAGGATGAAGCCCGCCAGCAGAATGGCGGTCACGACAAGCGCCGTGCGCCGCGGGAGGAGAAAGAGATTCTTCAGGTAGTAGGCCGGCGAGAGCTTGATCGTGATCGCCAGCGCGATGAGTGTATGCGACCATGTCCAACCACCCCGCGCCCCCTGCAGGGTGACCATGACGACCTCAAGCTGATCTTCGCTTTAGGGTCGTCGCTTGGCGAAGCCTGTCCGAAGGCGTCGGTGATCGATGCGCAGGGTCGGCTGAGCATCGCCAAGTTTCCGAAAGCTTCTGACGGCTACCGTCTCGAACTATGTGAAGCGGTAGCTCTGGGCTGGCCAGTCGGGCGGGCATCACCACGTCTGTTCACGAGCTGGTGAATATTGACGGCACCTCCGTGCTGCTCTCAACGCGTTGTGACCGGAATAGTGGCATACGCGTGCCATACCTGTCCGCACTCTCGATGCTCGGCCTGAATGATGGCGATCGCGCCAGCTACCCCGAGCTGGTTGATGTGCTGACGCAGCACGGCGCACGCGCGGCCGAGGACGTCCAGGAACTGTTACGGCGGTTGATGCTCAACGTGCTGATCTTCAACGTTGACGATTACCTTCGCAATCACGGCTTCCTGTGGAGCGGCACCGCTGGGTGGAGATTGGCTCCAGTGTTTGACTTGAACCCGACTCCAGTTGACGTCCGGCCGCAAATCCTCACGACGGCCATCTCGCTCGAGGATGGGACATGTGACATCGACCTGGTGGAATCGATGGCGGAGTACTTCGGCCTCAGTAGGGCTGATGCGAGGGTTGAGATTACACGGGTGGGTGCGGCCGTCGCGACGTGGAAGTCCCTCGCCGCTGATCTAGGAGCGATCCGGGCCGAGATTCAGCACAGGGCATCAGCGTTCGAACACAAAGACCTGGACATGGCCTTGCGGACCTTGGGAACTTAGGAACTGGGGAACCGAGCTCACAGTCAGGCCCAGGCGTCGGCGGCCACGTACGCGTTGATGACGGCCCGTTCGCCGTCACGACCCCGCGTGGCGTTGCCGTGTTCCATCCCAACAACCCCGGTGAATCCCTTGCCGTAGATGTGTCTGAACACATTGCGATAATTGATCTCACCCGTGCCCGGTTCGTTTCGGCCGGGGTTGTCGCCCACCTGGAAGTAGGCAATCTCTTCCCAGCACGTATCGATGTTGGGGATCAGGTTCCCCTCGGTAATCTGCTGATGGTAGATGTCGAACAGGATCTTGCATGAGGGACTGTTCACGGCCTTGCACACCAGATACGCCTGGGGACTGGACGTCAGGAACATACCCGGGTGATTCCGCAGCGTGTTGAGCGGCTCAAGCACCATCACCAGCCCGTGCGGCTCCAGCAGAGCGGCGGCCATGCGTAGTGTTTCGACTACCTTTACGGTTTGGTAGTCGAAGTGAGGGCGCTTGTCCACGTGGCCGGGCACCACGGTCATCCACTTGGCGCCAACACGCTTTGCGATCTCAATCGATTCCGTCACCTCTTTGAGGAACGTATCGCGATGCGCGCCCGCACCAAGCGTGAGAGTGGGTTCCGTCCAGTTGATGGTGTGCGCCACGAACACGCCCATCCGCATGTTGAGCCGTGCCAGCGTCTTACCGATGAGCTCCTGATCAGCCACCGTGCGTCCGCGCATGCCGTTGTCTTCAAGGGCCGTGAACCCTTCAGCGGCCATGAACTCCAGTTGCGCCACCAGCTCGGCGCCGGAATGCTCCCGAAACATTCCAAAGTGCGGCGCATAGCTGAGCCGGAACCTGCGCGCAGGCTGCGGCGAGAACTCTGCCCAGAGTCGCGGCCCGGCGATCGCCATCCCCGCGCTGGCCAGAAGCGTTGATGTGAGGAACTGGCGCCGCTGCATAGCGTTACTCATCCCACACACGGTCTAATTTGGTCTTACCCGGCATCGGTACGGGCGGAACGATCAGGGCCCCGTAATCGCTGGCGCCCACCGGCGGCGTGAGATCCTGCTTCGCATTGAGCACGGCGTCCCACGTCATCTCCTGACCCGTGTAGGCGGCCTCGCGTCCCATGATGGCGGTCAACGTGCTCTCCGCCACCTGCTTCAGTTCGTTGTACGGCCGGCCGGTCCGGATGCTCGCCACCAGGTCCGTGTGCTCCTGCACGTAGCCGTTCGGGCGCCGCTCCGGGACCATGTATGTCCAGGGCGTGTCGCCAACGATCTTTGACGACGCATCCGACATGCCCTTGGTGCCGACGAACCACTCGCCGACCCGGTTCGCGGAGCCGGGAATCTGGCGGCACATGCTCATGATGCGCGCGCCGCTCGCATACTCGTAATCCACCGCGAAGTGATCATAGATGTGGCCAAACTTCGGATCCGTGCGGAACTGCCTGCCGCCCACGCCCGTGGCTTTCACCGGATGCGCGCCCAGCACCCAGTTGGCCACGTCCAGGTTGTGGACGTGTTGTTCGACGATGTGATCGCCCGAGAGCCAGGCGAAGTAGAGCCAGTTGCGGATCTGCCATTCGGCGTCAGTCCACTCGGGCTTGCGATCGCGCGACCAGAGGCCACCCTGGTTCCAGAAGACCTGGCCCGATATGACCTGGCCGATGGCGCCGCCCTGAATGCGTTCGATCGTCTCGATGTAATCGGCCTGGTGACGCCGCTGAGTACCGACGCCGATGCCGAGATTCTTCGCGCGCGCCTTCTCGTAGGTCGCGAGCACGGAGCGGATGCCGGCTGCGTCAACGGCCACCGGCTTTTCCGAGAACACGTGTTTACCGGCCTCAACTGCCGCTGCAAGATGGGTGGGGCGATAGCCCGGGGGCGAGGCGAGGATGACAAGATCCACGCCCGAATTGATGACCTTCTGGTAGGCATCGAAACCGGTGAAGCACTTGTCGTCAGTGACCTTCAGCTTGGCCGCGATCCCGGCGTTTGATGCGCCGAGTTTCGCCAGTTGCGCTCGGCACTCCGAGAGCCGATCGGGCGCAAGGTCACCAAGCGCCACAAGCTCAACGCCTTCGGCGCCGCGCAGGCAATCGCCGGCAGCGCCCGTGCCTCGTCCGCCACAGCCGATGACGCCGACTCGAATGACATCCGAGCCCCAGATGTGAAAACCGTGTGCGCTGCCCGGCCAGGCCATCGCCGCGGCGGCGGCCGCCGTGGTGTTGAGGAAGGTGCGGCGCGAAACGGGCGGAATCGTTGTGTCTGACATGGATACCTCGCTACTGAATCTCTCTGACCAATCGAAAGCCCACGAAGGGGCCATCGGATAACCACCACCGACTCTTGGGCAACTGCGGATCGCGTTCGTTCCAGTACTCGTCCTGGACGGCTCGAGCCTCCGGGCCAATGCCGTCGGAACCATCTCGAAACGACCCACCCCGCGTCACGAGCTGGCCGTCTTTCGCCATCACCCACTCCGCAGCGTTGCCAAACAAATCAAACAGGCCCAGCCGATCTGGCGCCTTCGTGCCCACCGCGTGGCTGCGCGCCGAGGCGCTGTTGCGATGCCAGCCCACACCGTCGAGTGCGTCCGGAGACGGGCCACCAGGCCCAACTGCAAGAGCAGCAACGTGTTGCCACTCGCTTTCCGTGGGTAGACGATAAACCCGCCCGGTCTTTTGTGAAAGCCATTTCGTGAAGGCTTCTGCGGCCTGGCGCGTGACGCTAATCACCGGGAACCCGGCGTGACCCCAGCCATAGTCGGGCGCACCGTACGGGTTGGACGGCTGGGCCGCCCCGTCGCTGCCGGCGGGCCGGCCCCCGGGCGTATCGAGGCCAAGCGCAAAGACGTCGTACAGGTCCCAGGTCACCTCGGTCCGGCCGATGTAAAAGGGACCTGCCGTCGCGCCTTTGGGCACAAGGACCATGTCGAACGTCACCGTGGTGCCGGCGATTGTTTCGCGGTAGTCCTTGTCCTGGGAGTCTTGGGCGCCGAAGCCGGGAGCCAAACGACCGATTAGCGTAGGCGGCGCGGCGGTCAGCGATACCATCGCCACTGTGGCAACTGCAACAACCAGTGCGAAACAACCTCTTGTCTGCGTCATCGCGTTGCTTTTCCTCGCGGTGCCTCTCGCGTCAGTTCGGCCACAAGCCTCTCCACGGTTTGAATATGCGCAGGTCCACATGGGCATGCCTGTGCGAATCGTACTGTACGCGCCGGACGAAGCGGCGGCGGTACGCGCCGCCAGCGCCGCGTTCGCGCGTATCGCATCGCTCGACCGCGCGATGAGCGACTATCGCCCCGACAGCGAGGTCCGCGACCTCTCGCGTCTCTCGCCGGCGCCCGTCATCGTCTCTCCCGACGTCTTCCGCGTCGTGTGCCGCGCGATCGCGATCGCGCGGGACACCGACGGCGCCTTCGATCCCACGGTCGCGCCGCTCGTCGCGCTGTGGCGCGACGCGAGGACGACCGGGCGTCTGCCCGCGCGCGCGGCGATCGACGCCGCGCGTGCGCTGACAAGCTGGCGCCGCGTCGAACTTGACGCGGCGCGGTCGTCAATCCGCCTGCCAGACCCGGGTATGCGGATTGACCTGGGCGGCATCGCGAAAGGATACATCCTGCAGGCCGCCCTAACGACGCTACGCGGCGCCGGTTACGGCGCCGCGCTGCTCGAAGCGGGCGGCGACACTGTGGCGGGCGATGCGCCGCCCGGCCAGGCCGGGTGGCGCATCGCGGGAAATGACCCAGACGCCGAAAAAGACACCCGACGTCTTTTTCGGCGCGGCTCCGAGCTCATTGCCAGGGCCGCGCTCGCCACCTCCGGCCCGGCCGCCCAGTTCGTCGAGATCGACGGCGTGCGCTACTCGCACGTCGTCGATCCGCGCACCGGCTGGGCGCTGACGTCGAGCGTCACCGCCCACGTGGTCGCCGCCGATGGCGCCACGGCCGACGCGCTGGCCACGGCGGCGACCGTGGCCGGCGCGCGCGGACTGGACGCCATTCGCGCCCGCTTCCCCGCGGTACGCATTTATCTCGTCGAATCGGTAGGCGGTATCGCCGCAGTGCGATAACCTCATGCGATATGAAGAAGGTCGTGATTGTGTGTCTACTGGCGCTGGCCGCCGCGACGCCGTACGCTCAGATGGCTGGGCCGCGATTTGAGTGGGTCCAACTTTTTAATGGCAAGGACCTGACGGGGTGGACGCCGAAGTTCTCAAAGCACGACCTCGGGGTCAACCTGCACGACACCTTCCGCGTTGAAGAGGGGCTGCTGAAAGTCCGCTACGACAAGTGGACTGCTTTTGCGGGGGAGTTCGGCCATCTCTTCTACAAGGACGCTTTTTCGTACTACCTGATTGCAGCCGAGTACCGGTTTGTCGGCGAGCAGTTGCCTTCAGCCGGTCCCGGCCTGGGATGGGCTGTTCGCAACAACGGCCTGATGCTGCATTCGCAGGCGCCGGCCACGATGGTGAAGGATCAGGATTTTCCGATTTCCATCGAAGTGCAATTGCTCGGCGGGCCGGGAAACGGATCGTTGCGATCCACCGCGAATCTCTGCACGCCAGGCACACACGTGATGATGCGAGGACAGTTGCGCACCGCGCATTGCACCAACGCCAAGTCGAAGACCTACGATGGCGATCAGTGGGTGCGTGTCGAGGTGCTCGTGCAGGGTGACGAAGTGATCCGCCACATTATGGAGAACGAGACGGTCCTCGAATACGAGAAGCCACAGATCGGCGGCGGTAGCGCATCGCCCACTGACCCGGTCGTCAAGAAGGACGGCGCCGTGCTGACCGAAGGATTTATTGCCATTCAAGCGGAAACCGCGCCGACCGACTTCCGGAAGATCGAACTCGTAAATCTTGAAGGCTGCGCCGATCCGAAAGCCGCCAACTACAAGACCTACATCATCAAGGCAAATACGGGCATGTGCCTCTATAAGTTGGCAAATTAGGAACTGGGGAACTGGGATTTGTCCGCCGTAGCTCCGGAAAGAGCGAAGGTGGAAACTGGGGAACTGATGGCGGATCGTGTGTTGGGCGTTGGACTTGTGGGTGTGGGCTGGGTGGCGGCGCAGCACCTGCAGGCCTTCAAGGAGAATTCGCGCACACGGATCGTCGCCCTGTGTGGACGGAACGAAGGCCGGGCGCGACAGAAGCTTGCCGCTGCGGGAGTGCGCGTCCCGGAGGCCAGGTTCACGACCCGTTACACCGACCTGCTTGCCGCATCCGACATCGACATCATTGCGATCGCAACGCCGAACCACCTCCACGCCAGCCAGGCCGTGGCCGCGGCTCGTGCCGGCAAGCACCTGTTGCTCGAGAAGCCGACGGGACTCGACCGCGCTGAGTTGACGCAGATTCGTCGGGCGGTGACGCGGTCCGGCGTGCGCACCATCGTGTCGTTTGAACTGCACTACAACCCGTATCTCCGTTTCGCAAAATGGCTGCGCGAAGAAGACTGGCTGGGCCGGCTCGTGTTTGCGAGGTTCCAGTACTTGTCGCGCGTCACCGACTGGTATTCTGGCTGGTCGTGGGTCCGAACGAACAAGAGCGGCCGAAGCCACCTACTGGCGGCCGGGTGCCATGCCGTGGATGCCCTCAGGTGGTGCACCGGCCTTGAAGTGGTGGATGTCTCGGCGTTCCACACCAGAGTGACGCAGGGTTATCAGTGGCCCACGTCAATTGTCGTCAACCTGACAATGGACTCGGGCCGAAAAGCGGCGCCGGTACTAGCCCAATTGACCAGTTCTACCGACCTCCAGTTGCCGTACACTTTCGGCGTCGAGATGATGGGAGACCGCGCGTCGCTTCGAGACGACTTGATTCTGTGGAACGAGACGCCCGTGGACCTGGCCGCTCTGCGCGCGGCCTGCCCGTTTGACGATGTGGTGTTCGAAGAAGTGAAGACGCAGACCGGCGCGTCCGCCATCAGGATCAAGACGACGATGCCCGGGTCGGCCGACGTGGCGCACCACCCATTTCAAGGCGAGATCGACGAACTGGTGGACTGCATCTTCGAGGATCGTGAGACTCACCTGAACGTACACGATGCAGAGTTGACGATGCGTGTGTGCATTGCCGCAGACCGATCCGCAGCGAAGCACGGCCGGCCCGTGCAGGTGTAGGGTTGCAGGAGCATGTGATGACGACAAACTGGACTCGGCGACAATTTCTCACCTCCACCGTGGTGGGGGTGACCGCGTGGCCCGCTGCGCGCGCTCTGGCGTGGGCGAAGGTTCCGCAGATGGCGCCGCTCTTCAAGATCTCGTTGGCGCAGTGGTCGCTGCACCGTGAGCTGCAGTCGAAGCGGCTCGACCACCTCGACTTTGCAAAGACTGCGAAGCAGGACTTCGGCATCGAAGCCATCGAGTACGTGAACAGCTTCTTCAAGGACAAGGCGCGCGACGCCGCGTATCTCAAGGAAATGAACACCCGGGCAGCCGGTGAAGGCGTGACCCAGCACTTGATCATGTGCGACGGCGAAGGCCAGTTGGGTGATCCCGACACGGCCAGACGTGTTGTTGCTGTCGAGAATCACCGGAAGTGGGTGGAGGCTGCCAGGACATTGGGGTGCGTCACCATTCGCGTGAATGCGGCCAGCGCGGGAAGTTTCGATGAACAGCAGAAGCTGGCGGCTGATGGACTGAGGCGGTTGACAGAGATCGGCGCGTCTATGGACATCAACATCGTGGTGGAGAACCACGGGGGTCTCTCGTCAAACGGGCAATGGCTCGCCGGTGTCATGAAGATGGTCGGACATCCCAGGTGCGGCACGCTGCCCGACTTCGGAAACTTCTACGAATACGACAAGTATCAAGGCGTAGCAGACCTGATGCCATTCGCTATGGCGGTGTCGGCCAAGACCCATGACTTTGACGCGGTCGGCAACGATACGAACAAAGACTATCGCCGCCTGATGAAGACCGTGCTTGATGCCGGGTTCCGCTCGTGGGTGGGTATCGAATACGAGGGATCGAAGATCCCCGAGCGCGAAGGCATTGCCAGGACGAAACAGCTACTTGAACGCGTGCGTGATGAGTTCGCACGTACCAGAGGGGATGTGCTCCATGACTGAATCAAAATCGCGTCGAGAGTTTCTTCGTAAGGCGGCAGCCGCCGCGGCATTGGCGTCGGCATTCGGCGAGTCTGCGCGTGGCGCTGCCGACGATGGGGCTGAGGATATCGAACCCATTCCGCAGGCGCAGGCCCGTGCGCCGATTGGCGCGGACGGCGTCGTGAACGTGGGCGTCATCGGCACCGGCGGCATGGGCACCGGCCATTCCGACGCGCTCGCGCGCTTCGCCGCCGAGTCGAAGTCGATTCGCGTGGCGGCCCTCTGCGACCTGTGCGATCCGCGCGTGCAAAATGCCAAGACGCGCGTGGACAAAGCGCAGGGTGGCGACGTGCCAACCTATCGGCGCCACGAAGATCTGCTCGCCAGGCCAGATATCCATGGGGTGTTGATTGCCTCGCCGGAGCACTGGCATGCGCGGCTGGCCGAGGATGCGATCAAGGCCGGCAAGGACGTCTACGTCGAGAAGCCGATGACCATCAACCTCAAGGACGCACTGCGCCTGAGGAAGGTGGTCAAAGCCAATCCCGGCGCCATCGTCGTCGTTGGCACGCAGTTCGTGATGACGCCTAGTTACATGGCCGCCGAGACACTGGTCAAAGAGGGCGCGATCGGCAAACCGGTGTGGAGCCAGACCAGTTATTGCCGGAACTCGAAGACCGGAGAGTGGAACTACTACGCGCTTGATCCGGCATGGAAGCCGGGAGAGAACCTCGACTGGGAACGCTGGTGCAAACCCCTGGGCAAGGCGAAGTGGAGCCCCGAGATCTACGCGCGCTGGCGCCGATACAAGAAGTACTCCTCGGGCATCATCGGCGACCTGCTGGTGCATCACGTCACACCCACTCTCCAGGCTCTGAGTGAAGTGGGCTGGCCAGTGAAGGTGGTGGCCACTGGCGGCCATTACATCGACAAGGCGATGGAGAACCCGGACCAGATCAACATCAACGTGGAGTTTGAGCACGACCACTCGATGATGATTGCCGGCTCCACCTGCAATGAACTCGGTGTGGAGCGGATTATTCGCGGGCACAAGGCCAACCTGTTTGTGGGAGGGCGCAACGCGGTGATTCGTCCGGAGCGCATCTGGGCGGATGAGATCGAAGAGCGCGAGATTCCACCGCCGCCAGGACCGGTGCTCGATCCGCAGGAGGCGCTGCGTCGTCACTGGATCGACTGCATTCGCACGCGGCAGGCGCCGCGAAGCGACGTCGAACTGGGTACGAAGGTCATGGTGATCGTGGACCTGGCGCAGCGGTCGTTCTGGGAAGGTGGCGCGTTTGGTTTTGATCCGCGCAGCGGAAAGGTCAATCGGCTCTGACCGAGCGGATTCTTCGGCTCGCCACGGCCGCGATGGGGACGCGCTTCGAGCTGGCGATAGTGATAGACGAGGCGCAGCCGTCGGAGGCTCAGTTGCGCGCGGTTGGGGAGCTGGTCCTGCGCGAGGTGGGAGACTGGCATCAGCGCCTCACGCGCTTCGAGTCCGACAGTTGGCTCTCGCACGTCAATCGCACCGCCGCTGACGAACCGGTGCCGCTGGACGACGAGGTGTATCCCTTGATTGCCGAGGCGATCGCGGTGTGGCGCGATTCGAATGGCGCATTCGACATCGCGCGGGGTCACGGCGCTGCCCTGGTGCTTGATCCGGATACACAGGCGCTGCGATTCCTGCATGACCGTGTGTCTCTCGATTTAGGTGCCATCGGAAAAGGTCACGCCCTGGATTGCGCGGCGCAGTGTTTGCGGCAGCACGGTGTGACGCGCGCATTCGTGCAGGGCGGCACCAGCAGCGGGATTGCGATGGGGGCGCCACCTGACGGCCGGTCGTGGCGCATCGGCCTCTCGTCCTCATCCGACCCGAGTGACATTGCCGAAGTGTTCGATCTTGCTGATTTGTCCTTCTCGGTGTCTGATGACGGAAGCCAGCCCGGCGCACCTGGCGGTAGGCACATCGTGGACCACAGGCAGACAAGTGGCGTGCGCGCGCTGCAGGCACCGCGACGAGTGGTTGTCACCGGGCCTTCCGCGCGGTTGACCGACGCCTGGTCCACGGCGCTTGTTGTGCTGGGTGAAGTGCCGCCGGCGTTTCCTGACGGATATGCCGCACTCTTTGTCGGGAAGGAACGTTGATGGCTAGAACTCCTCACGACCGGCGAACATTCATCACACGCACTGTCGGCGCCCTTGGCGGTCTGGCGCTGCTGCCGTCACCGTCGCTGCTGCTGCCGCGCCTGCTGGCCCAGGCGAAGTCTGTGCGGGTCGCGGTGATTGGCACTGGCCGCCAGGGCCGCGCGATCCTCACGGAACTCCAGAAGATTCCCCAGGTGGAAGTGGCGGCACTGTGTGACCGATCGACCGCGCGGCTCGACAACGCGCGAGCACGCGCGCCGAAGGCTGCTCTTGTTCAGGATCACCGCGCGCTGCTTGAAGCATCACCGGACATCGCGGCCATCATTGTAGCCACGCCCACCCATCTGCATCGCGCCATCGTCGAAGACGCGATTGCCGCGGGTCGGCACGTGTTCTGCGAGTCGCCGCTGGCGGCGACGGTTGAAGACTGCGACGCCATGGCGGCCGCAGCCGCGTCGGCGAAGACTGTGTGCCATGCCGGGTTCCAGGGCCGGTCCAATCCCACGTATCGCCGGGCGCAGCCACTGGTGCGATCGGAGCTTCGCGATCTTGTCTCGTGGTTCGGGCAGTCGCACCGCAAGACCACGTGGCGTTTTCCGGCTGGTGAGGGCGAGACCGATCAGGCCGCGAACTGGCGCCTGGACCCCGCCGTGTCTACTGGCTTGGCTGGCGAAGTCGGTGCGCAGCAGATGGATGTGGCCGCCTGGTGTCGGGGCAGCTACCCGAGCCGGATTTCCGGGCGAGGGGGTATTCGGCTTCACAAGGACGGGCGTACGGTGGCCGATACCATCGAGGTGGATCTCACGTGGGACGACGGCGTAAGCATGCGGTACGAGGCGACGCTGGCCAATTCACACGGCGGCGCGTTTGAGCTCGTGCATGGCATCAACGGATCGATCCGCTTCGCGTGGACCCACGCGTGGCTGTTCAAGGAGGCCGACGCGCCCACGCAGGGATGGGAGGTCTATGCCACCCGTCAACAGGTCCTGGACCAGGAAGGGATCGTGCTGATCGCCAACGCCACCCAGTTAGCCGAACAGGGGCAGTTGCAGGCGGGGGCCGGGCTGCCTCATCCGTCGCTGTATTACGCGCTTATGGATTTTCTGAAGAGCGTCACCGAGGGCGAGCCCGTGGCCTGTTCGTTTCAGGATGGTGCGCGGTCGTCAATTCTTGGCATTCGCGCGAATCAGGCGGTCATGGCCGGGTAAAACAATCGAGCCAGTATGAAATAGCAGGGACGATGCGAGAGCAGCAACGTTGAGGACAGGCGAGGCGTTTCAGGCGAGATGCGTGCCGGCGGCCTCGGTATCGTCGGACTGGTGCTGTTGCTGGCGGTTTCGTGCTTCACCGGACAGAACCCCGCCGATCTGCTGCCGGGCCTTGACCAGTAAGGCCTGTCGACTGGTGCGGAACAGCCTGCCGGGCCGCCGATCGACGACGAGGCGTCCAAGTTTCTGAAGGTCGTGCTTGCCGACACCGAAGAAGTGTGGGCGACTCTGTTTCAGGAGCAGGGGAAGAGATACGAGCCTGCCACGCTCGTTTTGTTCATGGGGTCCACCCAAAGCGCCTGCGGCGTTGGGTAGGCTGACATGGGGCCGTTCTACTGTCCTGCCGATCGTCAGGTCCACCTCGAAACCTCATTTTTTCAGGAACTGGACCAGCGATTCGGCGCGCCAGGCGATTTCGCGCGGGCCTATGTGGTGGCGCATGAAGTGGGACACCACATCCAGACCCTGACGGGCGTGTCAGAACGCGTGTCGGCGGCGCAGCAGGGCGTCAGCAAAGCGCAAGCGAACGCCCTTTCAGTTCGTCAGGAATTGCAGGCGGATTGTAATTCCAGAGTGTGGGGGCACTACGCCGCGTGCAGGGGCCTAGTTGAAACCAACGATGTTGAAGAGGGTCTGCGGGCGGCCGCAGCAATCGGTGATGACCGGCTCCAACGTGAGTCACAAGGGCGCGTGTCACACGAATCGTTCACGCATGGGTCGTCCGCGCAGCGCGTGGAGTAGTTCCGCTGCGGGCTTGAAGGCGGGCGGATGGACGCCTGCGACACCTTCCAGCGCTAGCGCCCTACGAGCGGGATGAGCCGAGAGCCTATTTCTTCACCGGCACCGGAGCCAACTGGTGCGTCAGGCCGAACGTGGTGATGTGCATGTTCAGCGACTTGCCGATGCGGAACCCGACCGCGCCATCCGTCATCACGTCTGCTCGCGGCACACCCGCGATCTCCTTGTCATTCGCGCTGAACACCACGTCTGCCGCGCCAAACGCGCCGGCGGCCAGCATCACACTAATCATCAATCTACGCGTCGTCACACACCAGGAATCGCGGCCACACAAGTAACTATCGATCCGGAACGTAGCTCGGGCTGGTTCTCAAGCCCGAGTGACCGCTACACGCAGACGAAAAAAACGCTAGCATCTCCACTACACAGAGTCACGGAGGAGCGGAACTGGACGTCTTCATTGTCGTGAATGGTCCGCGCCATCGTGTTCCGGGTTGCCGGACGCGTGGATTCCTACTTGAAGTCCAACAACTCGATGTCAAACACGAGCATGCCGCGCGGCGCGTCGGGACGGGGTGAGTTGTCGTACGCGAGGTTGCCGGGAATCCAGAACCGCCGCTTCTCTCCCTTGACCATGAGCTGTACGCCTTCGGTCCAGCCAGGGATAACCTGATTGAGTCCGAACTCCGCAGGTTGGCCACGGCTGACTGAACTATCGAACTCTTTTCCGTCCATCGTCCAGCCGGTGTAGTGCACCAGGACGGTGGACTTGGCCGTTGGACGCGCCGCGGCAGTGCCAGCTTTCAGCACCGTCGACGAGATACCGGACGCGGTCTTCTGCGCATCGGCGAGGATTGTCATGTCGTTGCCGCCGCATCCAGCCATCACCACTCCCAGGAACAGAACCGCACACAGGCGTCTCATCATGTGTGCCATCTTATCTCGACACCTGATGACCCCAAAATACGCGCACCTGCTCGATCGCACAGTCCGGTATCTTGAGGCGGGGGACGGCCGGCCCGTCGTGCTGCTCCACGCATTTCCCCTCAGCGCGGACCAGTGGCTGCCGCAACTACATCGGGTGCCGCCGGGATGGCGCATGATCGCCCCCGACGTGCGCGGCTTCAGGGGGATTGGGCAGGCCTATCAGGATGTGGGCCTCGACACCGCCACAATGGCGACGCACGCGGCCGACGTACTCAGCCTGATGAACCATCTGGATTTGGACCGCGCGGTGGTCGGAGGGCTGTCGATGGGGGGATACATCACGTTGGCGGTGGCCAAGGTCGCGGGCCGTCGGCTGGACGGACTCGTGCTGGCCGACACCAGGGCCACGGCCGACAACGAGGCCGGCCGTGCTGCGCGTGATGCGATGATCACGCTCGTCGCCGAGAAGGGGCCCGAAGCCGTGGCGGATGCGGTGTTGCCGAAGTTGATCGGTCAGACCACACACCGCGAACAGCCTGAGCTTGCCGACGCTCTCAAGGCGCTGATCCTGCGCAATACCACTCAGGCTATCGCCTCCGCTGTGCGTGCAATGAAGCTCCGGGAGGATGCGAACGCGTGGCTGACCTCGATCACCTGCCCGACCCTGGTGGTCTGTGGCGCCGAGGATGTGCTGACGCCACCTTCAGACAGCGAGGCGCTTGCGGCCGGTATCCCAGGCGCCGGCCTGGTGGTGATTCCTGGTGCCGGGCATCTGTCGAATCTTGAATCGCCGATGAGGTTCACGGAAAGTCTCCACCGGTTCCTCGGCCGGATATCATAGGGCGCCTATGGACCTGCAATTACGCGACAAGGTCGCAATCGTCACAGGCTCGAGCAAAGGCTTGGGCCTGGCGTCGGCGACCGCCCTGATCGAAGAAGGCGCGCGGGTGACAATCTGCGCCCGCGGCGACGCCGCCCTGCAGGCGGCAGCCGTCCAACTGCGCGCACTGGCTGGTCGCGACGACGCGGTGCTGGCGGTGAACGCGGATGTATCGACCGCCGAGGGCGCCGCGATCGTCGTGGCGCAGACAGTCGAGACGTTCGGCCGCCTCGACATCCTAATTAACAACGTCGGCAAGGCCGGCGGTGCCGACATTGTCTCGACCACAGACGATGACTGGACGAGTGCACTCGATCAGACATTGTTTCCTGCCATTCGCCTTTCGCGTGAAGCGGTGCCGCACCTGCGGCGCACGGGCGCGGGTGTCATTCTGATGATTGCGTCGATCTGGGGACGCGAGTCGGGTGGACGGATGACCTACAACGCCGTGAAAGCCGCGCAGATCAGTCTGGCTAAGGCGATGGCGCAACAACTGGCCAAAGACAACATTCGCGTGAACAGCCTGGCACCCGGATCGATTTCGTTTGAAGGTGGGACATGGTGGACGCGGCAGCGCAACGAGCCAGAGAGGATCGCGGCGTTCATCAAGAGCGAGTTGCCGTTCGGGCGATTTGGGCGCGCCGAAGAAGTAGGGGCGCTGGTGGCGTTCCTCGCATCGCCGCGCGCCAGTTGGGTGTCGGGGGCCTGCGTCACCGTGGACGGATGTCAGTCACGTTCGAATATCTGAGGATCACATCACATGGCTGACGCGATTCAGGAACTTGCCGACCTTCTCTTCAGGCCGTATATCGTCGTCATCCTGTTGGGGACGGGGCTGTTTCTGACGATACGGCTCAACGTCGTGCAGGTGCGGCGCATTCGCGAAGCGTTCCGCGCCATGGTGACTCGGCAGGCGGGGAGCGGCGTGGGGGCGTTGTCGCCGCTCCAGGCGTTCATGACGGCACTTGCGGCGACGATCGGTACGGGCAATATCGCCGGCGTGGCGACCGCCGTGATCTCTGGGGGCCCCGGGGCCTTGTTCTGGATCTGGGTCTACGGATTTTTCGCGACGTCCATTAAGTTTTCGGAAGCCGTGCTTGGCGTGAAGTTTCGCGAGCAGGTTGGCGACAAGGTCTTGTCCGGCCCGATGTACTACCTGCGCGATGGGCTCAAATCGCCTGCGCTCGCGTGGGCCTACGCGTGTGTCGCCGGCATCGCTGCGCTGACCACGACGCCGTTCACGCAGCCCAACTCCATTGCGATCGCAGTACAGCATGTGTGGCCGAGCGGCACGGTGATGCTACCGTTTCTCGGCGAAGTGAATCGGACCGCATTGTTCACCGGCGTGTTGCTCGCGGTGTTGACCTGGCTGGTTATTATCGGCGGTATCAAGACCATTGGTCGTGCCGTCGAGAAGTTGTCGCCGCTGAAGGTGGGCTTGTATCTGGTGGGTGGCGCGGTGGTCATCCTTACGTTTATTGACCGCGTGCCGTACGTGCTTGCGATGGTCGTTGATGAGGCGTTTGCGTCACCCGGACGGTCGGGGCTTGGGTTCGGATTTTTCATTGCGATGCGTTATGGCATTGCGCGTGGCATCTATGCGAATGAGGCCGGGTATGGCACGGCGGCCGTGGCCTACGGTACGGCACGATCAGACCGGCCGTCGCAGCAGGGTCTGCAGGCGGTGATGGAAGTGTTCATCGTGTCGTTTGTCACCGGCACGATTAGCGCCATGGCCATTCTGTTGAGCGGCGTTGCCGAGTCATCGATTGCTGGTCGGCAGGCGTGTGCGGCCGTCGAGGAGGTCGCTCGGGCGGCGTGTATGGCCGGCGTGCCTACGAGCACTACGGCGGTCGCGACGGCCTTCAACATGGCCGTGCCGACGGTCGGCGGTTGGGTCGTGGCGTTCTGCGCCTTCCTGTTCGGGTACACCACGCTGATTGGCTGGGCGTACTACGGCGAACAGTTCCTCGAGTACATCCTGGGCCGATCGGTCACGATGCCGTACCGCTACGCGTATTGCCTGCTGATTCCCATTGGTGCCGTGCTCAAGCCCGACCTTGTGTGGGCGTGGGGCGATCTGATGAACGGTCTTCAGGTGTTCCCGAACATCATCGGCCTCATCGGGCTGAGCGGCGTCGCCGCCGGCTACGCCCGCGGCAAGACCTAAAAAGATTAAAAGACGTCGGGTGTCTTTTTCCTGCAAAAAGACACCAGATATCTTTTTAGATTCACAGTTTCGCCTATTGATCGCCTTGCAACCGGCTGGTACGATGACCCCTCATGTCCAGCCTGCCGGTTCTTCCAGTTGACGCGCGCAGCAAGGACGAATCGCTCACCCAGGCCCTGTCGCGGATGCTCTCGGAGCACGATCGCGCGCTCAGAGCGTCCGAAGACGACCCCCACGTCACCGCCGTGCGTCGGCTGGACGCGGTCGACGCGCAGTTCGCACCCTTTCCTGACTCACTCGACCCACGCCTCCTGAAGGCGATCACGGGCCGGGGCATTTCGCAGCTGTATACCCATCAGGCCGAAGCTGTCGGCCATGCCATGGCCGGCCGGAACGTTGTGACGATCACGCCGACGGCCTCGGGCAAGACGCTCTGCTACAACCTGCCGGTGATGGACGCGATCCTGAAAGACTCGTCCACGCGCGCGTTGTATCTGTTCCCGACCAAAGCCCTCGCGCAGGATCAGCTCGCGGAACTGCATCAACTGGCTGAACTAATCGGCGTCGAAGGCGGTGGTGACATCGGCGTATTCACCTACGACGGCGACACCCCGCAGGACGCCAGGCGGGCCATTCGGGGCCGCGCGCATGTCGTATTGAGCAACCCGGACATGGTGCATTCGGGCATCCTGCCGCACCATCCTCGGTGGGCGAAGCTGTTCGAGAACCTGAAGTTCGTCATCATCGATGAACTGCACGCGTATCGAGGCGTGTTCGGCAGTCACCTGGGCAACATCTTGCGGCGTCTGGATCGCGTGTGCCGCCACTACGGGTCGTCGCCCACGTTCATCTGTTCATCGGCCACCATCGCTAATCCCCGCGACCTGGCCCAGCGGCTCACCGGTGCGCCCTTTGAGCTTGTGGAGAACAGCGGCGCGCCGCGCGGAGAGAAGTACTTCATCTTCGTGAATCCGCCGGTGGTCAACGCGCAGCTTGGGATCCGGCGCTCGTACCTGGCCGAGACCCGGCGCGTAGCGATCGAGTTCCTCAAGCGGGGCCTGCAGATCATTGTGTTCGCGCAGAGCCGCCTCTCCACGGAGATTCTCACTACCTACATGAAGGATGCGTTCGCCGGCCCTCTTGGTGTCGCCGACGTGGTGCGCGGGTATCGCGGCGGCTATTTACCGCTACGTCGGCGTGAAATCGAGCGCGGTCTTCGAAGCGGCGAGGTGCGATGTGTCGTGTCGACGAGCGCGCTCGAACTGGGCATCGACATCGGAGCGCTGGACGTGGCCGTGATGGCCGGCTATCCGGGCTCCATTGCCGCCACGTGGCAGCGCGCGGGACGTGCGGGTCGGCGGTCGGGTCGGTCGGCGGCCGTGCTGGTGGCGTCGAGTGCACCCATCGATCAGTTCGTGGCGCGCAACCCCGACTATTTCTTCGACGCCTCGCCCGAACACGCGCTCGTGAATCCCGACAACCTGCACATCCTGCTCGATCATGTGAAGTGCGCTGCGTTCGAACTGCCGTTTACCACCACATCCACCCTCGGCTCGTTCAACGTACAGGAGATGCTGTCGATCCTCAGTGAAGAAGCATTCGTCCAGAAGGCCGGCGACCAGTGGCAGTGGACCCACGAGTCGTATCCAGCTGACGCCGTGAGCCTGCGGTCGGTCAGCTCCGATAATTTCATCATCGTGGACCTGACCAACGGTGAGCGGGTGATCGGTGAGACCGATTTCACCAGCGGCCCGTCTGTGCTGCATGAAAAAGCCATCTACATCATGGAGGGACAGCTCTATCAGGTCGAGCGCCTAGACTTTGATGGCCGCAAGGCGTTTGTGCGAGCTGTGGAGTGCGACTACTACACCGATGCGATCGACTACACGAAGGTGACGATTCTGGACGACATGACCTCGAGGACTGTGGAAATGACGTCGGGTGTTTGTTCCAGTGACGACAGCGTGGAACAAATACCCGACGTCATTTCCGCCTCCGAGCTCGTTTCGTCTCCCGCCCACCACGGCGAAGTCCACGTCGTGTCGCGTGTGGTGGGATTCAAAAAAATCAAGTTCTATACGAACGAAAATATCGGCTCGGGCGAGCTGGACCTCCCTGAGCAGCAGATGCACACCTCGTCGTACTGGCTGAGGATTCCGATGGAGATGATGAATGCGCTGCCGCACGGCCTGGCCGACAAGCGAGACGGTGTCCTCGGCTTGGCTTGTGCGATGCGGAACGTCGCGCCGCTCCTGCTGATGTGTGACAGTCACGACCTCGGCTTGTCGGTGGACGGCGTCACCACGGAGGAGGCTGCGGCGCGAGTGGCAGCGACCATCGAGCCGACGATCTTCATCTACGACAACTACCCCGGTGGTATCGGATTCAGCGAGCCGCTCTACAGCATGCACGGCGACCTCGTCGCCAAGACCCGTGAACTCATCGACGGTTGCCCATGTCGGTCAGGATGCCCGTCGTGCGTGGGGCCTGAAGGCAACACGGGCCCGCTCGCCAAAACCGTCGCCTCACATCTATTGAGACTACTGTCGCCGACTGAGATACAGAGCGCATGAGGGACCTCGCCTCGCGCCTTCGCGCGATAGTGCGAGACCAGCGGCGCGAGCCGACGATCGAGCCGTGCGAGACCGCCGGGAGGGCGGTCTCGCAC
>SYFT01000076.1 GCA_005799825.1 Acidobacteriota bacterium
ATCGTCGCCGAACTCGACAAGTACGTCGTCGGACAGGCCAAGGCGAAACGTGCGGTGGCGATCGCCCTTCGCAACCGTCATCGGCGGCAGCGCCTTCCCGCCGAGATGGCCGAGGACGTCGCGCCCAAGAACATCCTGATGATTGGACCCACGGGTGTTGGCAAGACCGAGATCGCCCGGCGGCTAGCCAAGCTGGCGCACTCGCCGTTCCTGAAGATTGAGGCCTCGAAGTTCACCGAAGTGGGCTATGTCGGCCGAGACGTGGAGTCGATGGTGCGAGACCTCGTGGAAATTGGCGTGAAGCTGGTGCGAGAGGAGCGCGAGGCAGAAGTACGGAGCCGCGCGGCGCAGGCAGCCGAAGAGCGCGTGCTGGATTTGCTCCTGCCGCCGTCACCTGCGGGCCCTGGATTTGGCGCCGGGTCGCATGAAGAACAACTCGCGCGCGACCAGGGGGTGTCCACGCGCGAAAAGCTGCGTGAACAACTGCGCGCTGGCAAACTCGACGGCAAGATGGTCGAGGTCGATGTCGCGACACGGGCGGCGATGCCGTCGTTTGAAGTCGTCTCCGGTTCATCCGTCGAGGAGATCGGCGTCAACCTGCGCGATATGATGCCGGGGCTCTTTCAGGGCAAGACCAGGCGCCGGCTGCTGCCGGTGTCCGAGGCGCGCGAGCATCTGGTGCAGGACGAGACCCAAAAGCTGATTGACATGGAAGGTGTGGCTCGCGCGGCTATCGAGCGGGTGGAGAACTCCGGCATCATCTTCCTCGATGAGATTGACAAGATTGCCGGCAAGGACGGCGGTCAAGGTCCGGACATCAGCCGCGAGGGCGTGCAACGCGATATCCTGCCGATTGTCGAGGGCACCACGGTCAGCACAAAACACGGCATGGTCAAGACCGATCACTTCCTGTTCATTGCCGCCGGCGCGTTTCACGTATCGAAGCCATCCGACCTGATTCCCGAGCTCCAGGGCCGGTTCCCCATTCGCGTGGAACTCGAAGCGCTGGGCCGCGACGAGTTCATCCGCATCCTGACCGAGCCGCGCAACGCGCTCATCAAGCAGTACATGGCCCTGATGTTGACTGAAGGGCTGCGGCTGGAGTTTACGCCCGAGGCCATTGCGCGGGTGGCCGAACTGGCCACCCTCGTGAACGATCGCACTGAGAATATCGGCGCGCGCCGCCTGCACACCGTACTCGAGCGATTGCTCGACGACGTGTCATTTCATGCGCCCGAACTGGACGGTCAATCGATTACGATCGATTCGGCTTATGTGGATCGCATGCTTGCCGATATAGCGAAGAGCGACGACCTGTCGCGGTACATCCTGTGACCGTGCGCGCGGACATCATCTTCGGACTGGGGTTCGTCGCCGTCATCGCGGCCGGGTGCGGGTCGAAAGGGCCGCCCCTGGCGCCGCTGCGGCCAGTGCCTGAAGCCCCGACCGGCCTCACGGTGCGTCGCGTCGGGGACCGGGTTACGCTGAATCTGAAAGTGCCCAGCGCGAGCGCCGATCCCGACACAGACGTGGTGATCGCCGCGGTCGAAATCTACGCGCGCACGTTGCCTCTCGGCTCTGAGAGTCCCACGGTGGTGCAGCTGCTGCGCAAGGAGAACCTGGTCGGAACGATTGAGGTCCGCCCCGATCCCGTGACGCCGGAGCCCGAAGCTCCCGTATTGACGACGCCCGCTGCGCCACCCGACGGACGTCCCGCACGCGGAGAAGACGCGGTGTGGCACGAGACCATTCCGACCACGGTGCCACTACCGTTGGCGTTGAATCGCCAACAGCAGACAATCGTCGCGCGTCGTCGGCCCGTGTGGATCCCCCTGCGACCCACAGGGCTGGCGGTGCCTGTCAGTCGCGAGTCAATGCCAGGTGACCGCGGATTGCCGACCAGGTATTACATCGCTGTTGGCGTGTCCGATCGTGGCCGGCCGGGCCCGGCATCGGCTGTCGCTGCCGTGCCTTTCGGTCCTGCGCCTGAGGCTCCGGTTCTGAACGTGCCGACCTACAGTGAGACTGAACTCACCGTGACCTGGACAACCGCCATTCCCGGCGCCCCCGTGACCATCGTCGAAGCGACACGTGCCGGCGTGGAGCAGCCGACGCCGGTGCAGGCACAGCCACTGACGCGCGGAGCCTGGGCTACGTCGTTTGAGTTTGGTAAGGAGCGCTGTTTCGTGGCCCGCGGTGTGATCCGGCTGGGAGCCACGTCCACTGAAAGTGAAACCGCCGGGCCGATCTGCGTCACCCCAGTGGACACGTTCCCGCCTGCTGCGCCTGCCGGCCTTGTGGCGGTCTCCGATCCGGATGGCGTGACGCTGTTGTGGGATCCGATGCCGGCGGCGGACCTGGCCGGGTATTTGGTGTTGCGCGCTGAAGGGGCCAGTGAGACTGTTCGGGAACTCACGCCAAAACCGATTGCGTCGGCGCAGTTCGTGGACCACACTGTGCGCGCGGGTCTTCGTTATGTCTACTACGTGCTGGCCGTGGACGCCTCCGGGAACCGAAGCCCTCGCTCTATTCCCGCCAATCGCTAATCCACGCACATTCAGGGAAAAAGATGATTCGACTCTATCGCATCGAGTATGACGGCGGGCCGAGATACGCGGCCGACAGTGAAGGTACGTGGCGCCTAGTTGAGGGCGACATCTTCGGCGTCTGGAATGAAGGCCCCGAGATTTCGTCGGAGGGTGTGCGCCTCCTCGCGCCGGTCCAGCCATCAAAAATTGTCTGCGTGGGTCTGAACTATCGGGATCACGCCGCCGAGCAGAACAAGCCGCTGCCCGCAGAGCCACTGCTGTTCCTGAAGCCCTCCACGGCTGTGGTGGGGCCAGACGACGCGATTCAGGTGCCGACGTGGGCAGGCCGGATCGATCATGAGGCTGAATTGGGAATCGTGATCGGGAAACGGGCCCACCGCGTGCCCCTGCATCAGACCCAGGAGTATGTGCTCGGCCTCATCGCGGTCAATGACGTCACTGCCAGGGATTTGCAGAACAAGGACGGCCAGTACACCCGTTGCAAAGGGTTCGACACCTTTGCGCCCATTGGTCCTTGCGTGGCGATGGGACTCGATGGCCGCGACCTAAGCGTGCGTGCCTACGTCAACGGCCAGTTGCGACAGGATTCACGCACACGGGAGTTGATCTTCACCATCCCCGAGCTCATCACGTTCATCACGTCGGTGATGACGTTGCTGCCCGGCGATATCATTTCGACGGGCACCCCCTCGGGGATTGGTCCGATCGTGCCAGGAGATTCAGTTACTGTGCATGTTGAAGGTGTCGGCGCATTGACCAACAAGGTGGTAGCACAGTGAAAATCTTTCTCGATACCGGGAACCTCAAGGAGATCGAAGCGCTGGTGCCCCTGGGCATCGTAGATGGTGTCACGACCAATCCGTCGTTGATGGCGAAGGAGGGCGGCGACCCACGTGCGATCATCAGGAGCATTTGCGAACTCGTCCAGGGCCCGGTCAGCGCCGAAGTGGTAGCCACCGAGTGGCAGGCGATGGTGACCGAAGGGCGTGAACTGGCGGCGATCGACTCGCATGTTGTGGTCAAGGTGCCGTTCACGCGTGACGGTGTTCGTGCGTGCAAGGTGCTCGCGGGCGACGAGATTCGCGTCAACGTCACGCTGATTTTTTCAGCGACGCAGGCGCTCATCGCCGCGAAAGTCGGCGCGGCGTACGTGAGCCCGTTCATCGGGCGGCTCGACGATATCGCCTCCGACGGCATGGGCCTGGTCCGCCAGATCGTGGACATCTTCGACGCGCATCAGTTCATGACCGAGGTGCTCGTCGCCAGCGTGCGCGGCCCCATGCACATCGTGGAAGCGGCTCGGATGGGCGCCGACGTCTGCACATGTCCCGTTTCGGTGGTTGAGGCGTGTTTTAAACATCCGCTGACTGACATCGGTCTTGAGAAGTTCCTGAAAGACTGGGAGAAGGCCCAGGCCTCACGCCCGTGATGACGCCACAGGAACAACTGGCGGACCTGGAACGCCTGGCGGAACTTGGCGGCGGCGAGGACCGCCTGCGACGGCAGCGCGAGGGCGGCAAGCTGACCGCACGCGAACGTGTGGACCTGCTCTTTGATTCGGGCACGTTCGAGGAACTCGACAAACTCGTGACGCACCGGTGCCGCGACTTCGGCATGGAGAAGACACTCGTGCCCGGCGACGGCGTGGTGGCCGGACACGGCCGCGTGGACGGCAGGCCGGTGTATGTGTTTGCCCAAGACTTCACGGTGTTCGGCGGGTCGCTCCCGGAAACCAATGCCGCGAAGATCACCAAAGTGATGGACCTGGCGATGAAGATGGGCGCGCCGGTCGTGGGACTCAACGACTCGGGTGGTGCGCGCATTCAGGAGGGCGTGGTATCACTTGCCGGTTACGCCGACATCTTCCTTCGCAACACTCTGGCGTCGGGTGTGGTGCCGCAAATTTCAGCCATCATGGGCCCCTGTGCGGGCGGCGCCGTGTACTCGCCGGCCATCACCGACTTCAACATCATGGTTGAGGGCACGAGCTACATGTTCGTGACCGGGCCCGATGTGATCAAGACGGTGACGCATGAGGATGTGACCAAGGAGGCGCTGGGCGGGGCGATGGTGCACAACGCCACCAGCGGCGTTGCGCATTTTGCTGTGCCGTCAGACCGCGAGTGCATTCTGCTGATCCGCGAGCTGCTGGGATACCTGCCGTCTAACAATCTGGATGGCGCGCCGCGGGTGGCCACGGTGGATCCGGTGGACCGCGAGGATGCGGCACTTGATACGTTGGTGCCTGAACAGCCGAACCAGCCCTATGACATGCACGACCTCATCCACGCGGTGGTGGACGATGGCCGGTTCCTGGAAGTGCATCAGTATTTCGCGCAGAACATCATCTGCGGGTTCGCGCGCCTGGGCAGCCGTTCGGTCGGCATTGTCGCCAACCAGCCGAAGGTGCTGGCCGGGTGCCTGGATATTGATGCGTCTGTGAAGGCCGCGCGCTTTGTGCGGTTCTGCGA
>SYFT01000077.1 GCA_005799825.1 Acidobacteriota bacterium
CGGGCGATCGCTGCGGGTCGGACACCGCCTGCAGTCGCGAGTGGTCGTCGATGGTGATGGCACGCCTGGCGGGCTGCGCATGGGCCTGCCCCCCTGCGCAGAGCATCAGCGTCGTAACGGTGGCGTAACAGGTGCAGCGCACGGTGTCACTATACGTGAGGGTGTGGACTGGCGGATCCTCTTTTTTGCGGAGGCCGATAGGCCGTATAAAGGGGCTCTGCCCTCACATCACCAAAGATTATCAGACCTTGGGCCCTGCCCCAGCTGTTGGTGGGCAGCGTGACGTCAGCGCAGATACCACCTCCTGCGCGTCCGCGGACAGCCGTTCTAAGAGCACCTACAGAGTATGCAGGAATGTTCGCATCGGGAGTCTCCGCGAATAATCTACCCGCCCGGCGCTCACGTACTTGCGACCAGTGCGGCGACGATTATCAATCGAGTCATCATTGGCGCTCACTCACCGTCGTCTTCTTGCCCAACGGCTTCCGCCACCGGTCCCCCCACCCGTCAGGTGTCCGATACCCGATTTGGAGCTCACGGTCGGTGAGTCGCCCAACCACAAAGCCCTTCGGCCGAGACTGCGTGGTCCCCGCCACGGGATCCGGATCGAACTGCGTTGACGGCGCCATCACCACATCCATGCCGTTCCAGGTGTAGTGCTCATAGCGGTGTTCGTGCCCGTGCACGATTAACGCGATGTTGAACGGCTTGAGCGCCCCCGCGAGCGCGTCAAGGTCCGCGGGCAGCCACCATTTCTCCAGGCCCCAGCCGCGTACCCCGTAGTGCCAGAACACCACCACTGGCCGGCCGCTTTTGCCCACCTGGGCTGTGAGATCGTTCGTGAGGAACGCCAACGCGCCTTTGGGATCGTTCCATGGCGCTTCCCGGTCGTAGACGGCTCGCGGCACCGATCCGGGAAACACGTTCAAGCACACAAAATGCACGTCGTCCCAGTCCCATGAGTAGTGATAGCCGTGGGGGTCGAGCTTCAGGTTCGCCGGTCTGGTGCGATTGCGGGCGATAAGTTCCTGCTGCACGTAGGTGAACGTGCCGACGGCCTGCTTCGTGTCGAGGTCATGATTGCCTGCGCCCTCGAACGCCGGGAATCGCAGCCGCGCCACGCCGTTGGGATCGAAGAACTGTTTGTAGAGTTCCCAGTTCGCCGGATTGGAGACGGCGTCCACGAGGTCCCCTGCAATCAGGACACCGCGAGGTTCAGCAACGGCGTCGCCGAAGGGCCCTTCCTGGCCCGGGAGGCTGTTCATCAGCGCAATGGTCTGCTCGGTGCCCGCCACGCCCCAGCGCGGAATGTTGATCTGCGGATCGCCAATGGCAAAAAACGTGACGTCTCTGCCTGCGGCATGCAGCCATGTGGTCAGCAGGCCCACGGCCAGCGTCAGTGCAACGGAGAGTAAGCGCGGGACGCGTGTCATGCGGGAATCCTAGCCCAGAAGGTGACAACTTCAGGCCGAGGGGTGAAGGGTCAGCCCCCCGTCCGCACCCGCAATTCGTCGAACCAGTTGGTAATCACCGTAATCGTCGGTCGCCGATAGGCCGTATAAAGGGGCTCTGCCCTGACATAACCAAGGATTATCAGACCTTGGGCCCTGCCCCAGCGCGGAGAATTATCATCTACCTCATTCAAAAACTTTCCTTGGTGGATACGGTTTTGGATGCTATCATGAAAGACATAATTCATCGTTTACCTGTATGAAGAAACTCCTTATTGGATACATGGCCATTGTGTTAATGGGCGCAGGGTGTGGGGGTGGTCCAAAAGATACACCGGAGGCGGAAGCCAAACGCCAGGAAATAGAAAACAAGATCAGCGATGTTACGGCCGCGAGTACTGCGTTCCGCGATCAGGCGGCACTGATGGTACAGATTGGCTCTTTGGGTGTGGATGCACGCAAACGTGAAGATTGGGCCGAGCGTTCAAAACAAGCCTCTAAACTTCTCGCGGACAAGAAAACAAGTGAAGCGATCAATTTGATTGAATCCGTGAATGCAGAAATGCGAGCCATGATCGCGGCGAGTAAGAAATAAACAAGCCCCATATTCCATTGGGTAAAAAATACCTCTCACTATGAGAGGTATTTTGTTTTATCGGCGAGAGGGTTTGTAGTTAAGTAGGTGAAAGAGCGTTCGCTGTTCTTCCTTGCGAAGCGGTCTCCATGCTCCTACGGGTAGCTTACCGAGAACAATATTCAGAATACGGACACGTTTAAGAGCGGTTACCCTATAGTCAAGCTCTTCGCACATGCGGCGGATTTGCCGATTACGCCCCTCGGTAAGAACAATACGGAAGGCGTGATCATTTTGTTTTTGTGTGATAGCGGGTTTTGTTTTACGTCCGAGAATGACCAGCCCCTGCGCCATTTGCTCTAAGAATTCGTCTACAACGAGTTTGTCCACATGAACAATATATTCTTTTTCATGTTCGAACTCCGGGCGCAGAACTGTATTTACAATATGCCGATAGGCCGTATAAAGGGGCTCTGCCCTGACATAACCAAGGATTATCAGACCTTGGGCCCTGCCCCAGCGCGGATCGCAGCGCGGATCACGCACAAAAAACCCACCGGCAGGATAGTCCATGCTTACGCTTCGAACTAACCCGAATCCCGCCTACTGTCTTCTGCCGAGCTTGGCGATTCCCACGTCGATGAACTGGCCGCCGGTTGTCTGGTGGCAGTGCACCGCGAACGTGTGTGTACCGGCGGCGAGTTTCTGGGGGATCGGCGCGAATTCGTAGCCGCTGGTGTAACCCCGCAAGCTGGCGATGAGCTTGCCGTCGATGTAGAACTCGGCATCCTCGTCGTGGTGCACGATCAGATGCAGCCCCGACTCTTCGCGGTCGAGCCGGAATGTTCGGCGAATCCAGATATCGCCGGTGGACCACACCGTACCGATGACCGCGCCGGGAGTGCCTGCGGTTCCGAATCCGCCGGGGCCCTTCTTCCAAGCCGAGTCGTCGAAACTCGCCGCCTCCCAGCCGTCGACGGGCTTTGACGTCGTGTAAGCCCAAGACTGTCGTTCGGTCTGAGACGTCGGGACGAGCACATCCACGGTCGGCACGGGGCCCGCGAGGGCCTGAACCGCGCGCTTCAGCCGCTTCTCGTCGACCTTGAGGATCGCGCGGTCGTACGTCATCAGGCCGTTGATCTCGACCTCGACGTCGGTGGTCTGGGTGTAAACGGCCGCGGATAGGCCCGGATACGCACGGAGGTGGTTGGTGCGCTCGATCAAAGCGACCAGAGTGTCGTCGAGTTCGGAGCGCGAGGCCATCGAGCGGTAGCCCCAGCCATCGCCCTTCCACGTGTGCCCCTTCACAAGCAATCCGAGGCCACCGAACTCGCCGAGCACAGCGGCGCGCTTGGGCTCGGGATCAGGCGATCCAGGTCCCGGGTACACGTGGATGTCGTGCATATCGCCCACGCCACGGTCCGTCCATCCGCTGACGGAGTTCACGAGACGCGTGGGGTCGAGTCGTCGAATCATCATGGCGATGCGCGCTGTGTCGTACTGCCCCCAACCCTCGTTGAAAGGCACCCAAGCTACCACGGACGTCTGGCTTTCCAGAAGGCGCATCAGCCCGAGCAACTCGGCCTCGAACTGCGAGGCCGACTCTTGGGTGCGATCCACATCGGGGTCTGCTCCACCGATGTACTTGTCGCCGCTTGGCATGTCCTGCCACACCAAGATCCCGAGTTCGTCGCAATGCTTGTACCAGCGGGCGGGCTCGATCTTCACGTGCTTACGGATCATGTTGAAGCCCAAGCGCTTGGTCATCTCGACGTCGTAGCGCAGGGCCTCGTCCGTGGGCGCGGCATACAGCCCGTCAGGCCAAAATCCTTGGTCGAGCGGGCCGACCATGAAGTACGGCTTCCCGTTCAGGGCAAGACGTGTGATGCCGGCTCCGTCCTTGACCACGCTCACCGAGCGGATGCCGATGGAAGTCGTGACCTTGTCGACTTCTCGCTGACCATCCATGAGCCGGACCACGACCGGATAGAGCTTTGGGCTCTCGGGGCTCCACAGCTTGGGATTGGGGACCTGGACGCTCACTGTGCTTGTCGCGGCCGCATCGGCCCTGGCCTCGCCTACGGTGGCCTCCAACCGCAACCCGTCGAGGCCCTTCCCTTCCGCGCGCACCTTCACGATGCCTCTTAAGTTCGACGCATCGATGCGCACGCGCCCGATGGATCGCTCCGGCACGGGCTCGATCCAAACGCTCTGCCAAATCCCCGTGGTGGGCGTGTACCAGATGCCCGAGGGCTTCCCAACCTGCTTGCCGCGAGGCTGTGTGCCCGTGTCGGTTGGATCCCACACACGCACCACCAACTCTTGTTTGCCGGCCTGGAGATGCGGGGTGATATCGAACGAGAACGGGTCGTACCCGCCCCTGTGCGTGCCGAGTTCGTGCCCGTTGAGCCAAACGGTGGTTTCCCAGTCGACGGCCCCGAAATGCAGCAGCGTTCGGCCCTTCCATTCGCTCGGCACCGAGATGCTACGCCGATACCAAGCCGCCTGCTCCGGGCTGACCGGTTCCATCACTCCCGAGAGGGCCGACTCGATTGGAAAAGGAACCACGATCGACTTGCTCCAACTCTGGGGCTTCGGATTCGCACGTGGGACGATGGCGAGATCCCACTTGCCGTTGAGGCTCAGCCACTTCGAACGCTCCATCTGCGGTCGCGGATACTCGGGATGGGGATTGTCCGGCGATACGTCCTTGGCCCACCTCGTCTCCACCGGAGCCATGGGGCGCTGCCAGACGGCGAGCGACGCGACGACGAGGGCTGTGGCAAGCAACATGCGCCCAGTGTAGCCCCTCTGGGGGCAGCTAGAGGCATCAGGCAGACAGGGACTTAGTTTTGGGCTTGCGATCGCGCTCTAGCGTGCCGAGCCAGACCCAAAGGAACCCGCTCGGATAGTGGGCCGCGAGAAGCACGACCACGATGGACGCCCAAGAGAGATAGGGCCACAACCAGAGTGTCGCGAGGGCGGCCCATCTGATACGGCATGTTGTTGATGACGGTGTCGTCCGCGTCGAGGATCACGCCCCACGATCCGGCAGGTCGCGACCGGACTGCGGCTTCCACATGTGCGGTGGCCAAGCGATACGTCTGAACCGTCAGCGCGACGTACTCGGCCGACCGATGCACCCAGTCAATGCTGTCCGGCAACGACAGCGTCTTCAGGTCGCAGGGCGTCGAGGAGAAGCATGGTGCCACGGCATACTGATCAAAGTCTGAACTCCGTGCCTCCGTGCCTCCGTGCCCCTCCGCGCCTCCGTGAGATCTGCGCTCTGCAGAACGATGCTCTGCTCAATCAACGTCCGGAACATCGTCGTCGGGTTGTTGCCGCCGGGGCTCTGCGTGAGCACCATGCCGATAATCTCCCTCGCCGGATCGATCCACGCCATCGTGCCGTCCGAACCCGTGTGCGAGTAGGTGCCGTCAGCCCTGATGTTCCAGCCGTAGCCGTAGGAGGATGAGTTGTTCACCTTCACGCGCGGTTCGGTGGCGGCGCGCACGGTCGCCTCCTGCAGGAAGCGGCGGCCATTCCAGGCGCCGCCGAGGCGGTACATCTCCAGGAAGCGCGCGTAGTCGGCTGCCGTGGAGATGAGGCCTCCTGACGCGCGAATCACCGGGAAGTCCGGCGCATCGCCCGGCGTGAAGCCCTGCGTGAAGGCGACCGTGCCGTCCGCGCGGCGCTGCCCGCGATAGACCGTCGCCATGCGCGCCAGCTTGGCCGGGTCTTCGTGGTTCAGCGAATCCACCATGCCCAGCGGATCGTAGAACCGCGATGCGAGACCTGCCTCGAGGGGCTGACCTGACAGGACCTCAATCAGCGCGCCGAGCGTGTTGTACCCCGCGTTGTTGTAGGCGTACGTGCCCGGCTCCGCCGACGGCCCGGCCGCGCCGAACTTCGCCACCGCCGCCTGCAGCGTGCGTTCCTCACCATCCGCGAACGGCAGCAGGATCGGACCGATGCGGAGACCCGACGAATGCGTCAGCAACTGCGCGACGGTGATGCGGCGGGACTTGTCGTTGTCGAACGACCTCAGATACTTCGACACGGGATCCGTCACCGCCAACTTGCCCTCGTCCACCAGCATGAGCAGTGCCGCGGCCACGACGGGCTTCGTGTTCGACGCCATCCGGAAGAGCGTGTCTTTCTCCATGGGCAGGCGGTACGCGTGATGTCGGAAGCCGACGGCCTCGTGCAGCACGACCTGTCCGCGCCGCGCGACGTACAGCACGGCGCCGCGGAGATCGTCCCGCGCGACAGCGGTGCGATACAGGTCGACCGCCTTCGCCAGAGCCGCGGGATCCATGCCCATGGTCTGCGGCGAGGCGGCAGGCAGGAGGGCCTGCGAAGACGGAACGGCGACGGCGCACAGCGCCAAGGCGGCCCAGACAACCAGTGTTCGTGGCTTCATGAGCGACATTCTAGCGGGGACGCTCGAGATATCGCCGATAGGCCGTATAAAGGGGCTCTGCCCTGACATAACCAAGGATTATCAGACCTTGGGCCCTGCCCCAAGAGAAATTCCCGGGACGAGCGCAGCCATGTTGTCGCCGGCTGCGGCGGCGAGCGCCGCGACGCTCCCACTCGCGATCACCGCAAACAACGTCCAGCCATACACGAACGCCGTGACCGGTCCGAACGCATCCCGGATATAGGCGTACAGGCCTCCAGCTCCGGTCCGCATACATCCGAGTTCGGCGTAGGACAGCGCGCCGAGCAGGGTGAGGAACCCACCCACGGCCCAGACCGACAACGAGACGCCGACGTACCCGCCGCTGTTCCTAAGCACACCGCCCTGTGTGAGAAAGATCCCCGAGCCGATGATGGTCCCGATCGTGATGACCGCGACATCCTTGGCGCTGAGGGTGCGCTTGAGTTCGCTCATGGGGGGCTCACCTCGAGGGTGGGGCGAGACGGCGCCAAATGGCGTAAATCGGAATCGCCGCCGCGGTCGCACCGAGGCCGATGATCCCCTTTTGCGGCGACTGGACGACGGTGTTGACGACGATCGCGAGGCCCGACAAGACGAAGAGGATCGGGGTCATCGGGTAGCCGGGAACCCGGAACGGCCGGACCGCATCAGGCCGACTGCGGCGGAGGGCCAGCACCGCGAGCCCGCCGAGGCTGTAGAACAGCCACCCTACGAAGACGACATACTGGAGCAGCAAGTCAAAGGTGCCGGAGGCCGCCAGAATCGCCGACCAGATGCCCGCCGCCATCAAGGCAAATGCCGGCGTGCCGAACCGCGGATGGACGCCAGCCATTCGTTGGAAAAAGACGCCGTCCTTGGCCATCGCAAAGTAGACCCGGGCCGACATCATCGAGTTGGCCTGCGCGGCGGTGAGCATCGAGATCATGATCGGGAGAGAAATGATCTTGGCCCAGGACCCGCCGAGAACCGCGCCCGCCGCGTCGGCGGCGACCCGGTTCGAGGCCATCACGCCGGCGGGCCCGAGGGCCGCCACATAGGCCAGCGCCGACAGGACGTAGATCACAATCAACCCGAACACCCCGAGGGCAAGCCCGCGCGGAAAGTTCCGCTGCGGGTCGATCGTCTCCCCGGTCATGAAGGTCAGATACTGCCAGCCTTCGTAGGCCCACAGCACCGAAACCAGCGCCAGTCCGGTCGTGGCGGCCAGGCCGGGCGTCGAGAAGGTCGGCCAGACTTGAGTGACCTCGGAAAAGCCCGAGCCCAGGGCGGGGAGGGCAATGACCAGCAGCGCGATCGCCCCCAGTTTGATGGCGGTGCCGGCCTTGAGCACGCTGGTGCTCTGCTGAGTCCCCAGCACGTTGACGAACGAAACCAGGAGGGCAAAAAAGACCCCGACCATGCGCTGCGACATCGGCGACATCGGGATCCACACGGACAGATAGGTGGACGAGGCAACCGCCAGGGCCGCGACGGTGCCGGAGCCGATCACTACGAACAGGGTCCACCCGTAGGCAAAGGCCACGGCCGATCCGAACGCGTCTCGGATGTAGAGATAGAGGCCGCCCGACCCGGGGTTCATCGCCGCCAACTCGGCGTACGTCAGGGCTCCGAGGTAGGACAGGATCCCGCCGACGATCCATACCATCGTCGCGAGCCCGACCGATCCGCCGGAGTCCCGAAGCACCGCACTCGGTACCACGAAGATTCCGGAACCGATTACGGTTCCGAAGGTGAGGATGGCGATGGCCCGCCAGGTAAAAATCCGCTTCAGGTCGGTCATGTAGCCTCGTAGGTTACCAGTGTCCGCGGTCGCCCACCCGCTCGATGACCCGGCCAAGACGCTCGGCCGCGTTCTGCCAATTCAACTCCACTGCCGTCTTGGCCCCCTTGGCATCGCCGGTCTCGATCGCGTCGATGATGGCTTCATGCTCGGTCACCGAGGTGCCGACTTCTCCGGCCAGGAAGCTGACGTAAAGGCGTTCGTACCGCTCGGCCTGAGGCTTCACCGCCGAGTGCAGTACCGTGAGGCGAGGACCTGCGGCGGCGTCAACGCACCGCTGGTGGAAGAGATCATCGAGCACCCACATCCGGTCGTGGTCTGGGCTCGACGCTTGCGCCACTGTCCGGCGGTCGTTGTTGATGGGCCTGAGTTCTTGGACCAAGGCCTGTCGCGCTACCGCGGGCAGTCGCGCCGCAAGGCCGGCGGAGAGTCCCTCCAGTTCGCCGACGATATCGAACAGTTCCCGCGCGTCCTCGCCCGTGAGTGGCGCCACCGTTGGCCGAGATTGCTGCATCGACGGCGAGTCGATGATATAGCCTTCCTACTGGAGCCGTTGGAGCGCCCCTCGAACCGGCGTCCGGCTCACCCCGAAGCGGGTCGCGATGTCGGTTTCGACCAACCGGCTGCCTGGCGCGGAACGACCCAATACGATCAACTCACGGAGCTGTTTATAGACCTGCTTGGGCCGATCGGTACGAGCGGCACCTTCCGGCTCGGCCCGGTTGGCCGGCGTCATTGATTCCGTCCGGTCCAGCCCGCGCCCCGGACGATCTTGCCCGGTTTCGCCCCCGTGTGCTTCCCGGCTGTTACCACCGCCATACCGTTCACGAAGACGTGCTCGATGCCGACCGAAAGCTGGTGCGGTTGCTCGAACGTAGCCCGATCGATGACCGTGGCCGGATCGAACACGATGACATCGGCAAAGTACCCCTCCTCGAGCAGGCCGCGCTCCTTGATCATCAAACGGCGGGCGACCGCCGAGGTGCCCTTCCGGATTGCCTCCTCGAGACCAATCACCTTTTGCTCCCGGACGTAGCGGCCCAGCAGTCGGGGGTAGTTCCCGTAGGGGCGCGGATGCGCCAACAGGCCACCGGTGTTGTCGGGATCCATGCCGTCGGCATCGGTGCCCCATTTGATCCAGGGCTGGCGGATCTGCAACGGCAGGTTGGACTCGGTCATTATGTGGAAGATCGCCCCGATGGCCGCGTCGCCGATAGGCCGTATAAAGGGGCTCTGCCCTGACATCACCAAGGATGATCAGGCCTTGGGCCCTGCCCCAGCTCCTGAGGCAGCAACCGAGAGACCGTCACCGCTCAAATGCGCCTGCGCACCTGGATAATGGTCGGAGTATTTCTGTTCGAGATACAGCGGTTTGAAAAGCTGCCCTCGGTGAGAGTGCCCTCGTAGAAGATCGCTACTGTGGGCGATTGTCCCCGGAAGTCGAATGTCGCTCGCACACTGCCGGCCGGGTACTGGACGCTCTCCTCGACGGGAAACGCCATGCGGAGCAGGCCGTTCTCTGGAATAGCCGTCGAAGTGCCACCGCCAACAACCGTGTATCCCCAACCCGAAGTCGAAGTGAATCGCATGGACGTAGCGGACCAGTGGCGCGTGTCCGACGGGTGGCAATTGATAACGACGTCGAAGGCGAGGGACGTGATCTGTCTGTTCTGGATGCGAAAATCCACGGCCTCCGTCGTTCCAGAGATCGGCAACAGGCAATCGAGCTCATCGGGCGTACTCGTCGAGGTGATATCCGAAGAGTCCACCGTATCGCACGACGACACGTCTCTCAGCCCGGCCCACTTTCCGTCTGCTGGCACGACCGGAACGACCTGTTGCGCGCCGATAGGCGCGGCGGTCGCCACCAGCAACGCCGATCCCAGCACTGTTCCCAAGAACCTGAACAACATTGCTCTTTTCTTCTTTCCTCTGTCATCTTCGCCTCCAGCGCCTACGACTCGCCGATAGGCCGTATAAAGGGGCTCTGCCCTGACATCACCAAAGATTATCAGACCTTGGGCCCTGCCCCAGCGCGGATCGCAGCGAGTGCCCGCGCCGAGTGCCATAGGTGTGGCGCGATTATGCACTAAGAGAACATGCGATCACGACGGAAAACCTCTGAGTCTCTGTTTCTCCCTTTGATTCTTCGTTGACTCAGACTGCCGCGAAGTGGTCGGGATAGTGCGCCAGATCTATGGCGCCGGATGGATCCTCGCGTCTGACACGTCCAAAGGACGGTACGCGGCGAATCGCCGCCTCCTATCCGATCACGTCGCGATAGAGTCTCTGGATGTTTAGTCCGAACAACTTCTCCAGTTGGCCAGACGACATCCCCCGCTTCTGAAGTCCGTCCCAGATGGTCTCCATCCGTCGCGGACCATTCAATTCTTCGAAATACAGCGGCCACATCGACCGGTCGAAGTTGGCGCCCTCTTCGCGCTTAAGCTCGTCGAGGTACGCCTCGGTGAGGACCAGGCGGCGGTGGTCGCGGTCGCTGCCGATGCAGACATGGTCACTGCCGGCCACCTTCAGCGCATGTTCGATGTGCTGGTAATAAAAATGGACGGCGTTGTCGATTTGCCTGGTCATGAACGGCCGCATCTGGGTGACACCAAACACGCCGCCCTTGTCGGCGAGTGCCCGGATGTTTTCGTCGGTCGTGTTTCGGTTGTGGGCGTAGAGTGCCTTGCAGCAGGAGTGCGACACGATGACGGGCGATGCTGACGCTGCGATGGTATCGGCCATCGTCTTCATGTTGGCGTGTGACAGGTCGATCAACATGCCGACCTGGTTCATCTTGCGGACAAGTTCGTGGCCAAAGACCGTCAGGCCGGAGCCGTTCAGTTCGTTGCAGCCGGCGCCCGCCCAGTTCTGGTGGTTGTACGTGATTTGGCTCGAGCGCACCCCGAGGCCGTAAAACACATCAACGTTGTCGAGGTCGCGCCCGAACTGCGTGGAGTTCTGAAACAGATAGAAGAGCGCGATCTTGCCTTGTGACCTCGCGACCGTGATGTCGGCGACCTTGGTCGCCTTCATCCAGAACTGGCCCTCCGCAGCGATCAGGCGGTTGTACTCCAGCACGCCGTCCATCGCCCACTGATACGCCTCAGCTTCGAACGACTTCGGGTCACACAGGGTGACGGTCACCGAATTGAGGCCCGAGTCGATCATCTCGCGGACCAGGGCATCGGTGTAGACCTCCCGGATTTCCCCCATCGCGTCGATCACCAATGCGCGTTGGGTCGGAGATTGGGCGAACCATGCGCTCAGACCCAGACTGCGGCTTCCGGCGTACAGGAGGCCCGCTGCGGCGCCCGCTGTGAACTCTCGTCGGCTCAGCATTCGTTGATTCTCCTGGTGACCTCCGCGGCGCCGATGGCGTCTGACCGTGGCTGGGTTCATGGCGACAGGATACTGCGCGGGGCCTGGATCGAGTTACATCGCATCGGTGGTCTTGAAGATGAACACACCGTCTGTCGGGACATAGGTGGGGTCGCAGACAATCGCGCGACCCGTCGTGTTGCGGGTGATCACGGTGCCCTCGCGATTCCAGGTGACACCACGGTCGGCAGAGAGATAGGCATCGACGTTGCCAGCCGCGCAGGCGTACAGCCTGACACGGCCACCCGGCAGGGCGGCCAGCTCAGGCACCACACCAAGGCTGTTGGTCGTGAAAGCCGTAAACGTCAACCCGTCGGTGGACCGTGCCAAGCCCATCCCCGAGTGGTTGGCACGCGAGAAGGCCATCAACCACGACCCATCGGAGAGCTGTACGACACTCGGGTCAGCCTCGGTTCCGCCTGCGAATTCGATCGCCATCGCCCGGGTCGTGAACCTGAGGCCGTCGTCCGATTCGGCGACGCAGAAGCGGCGGACCGAACTGGACTCGCCGTTCATGTAGAACATTCTCACCCGACCATTGACCACATCAACGTTGGGATCGGCCATCCACCGTGGACCGGCGACCCCATCGACGGTGATGACCGAGCCCGGCGTCAATGCCGTGCCTTGCAGACGCCCAAGCCAGATCGATCCGCCTGAGGACCCGTTGTGGTAGTACACGCCCAACGTGCCGTCGGGAAGGCGAGTGGCGTCGGGCGCAGAGGCGTGCGCCAGTAACTCGACGTACCCCGACGTGGTCGCGCCATCCCCGCTCTGGGCCAGGCCGATCTGGTCGAAGTACGGACTCTTGGGGTCGGCAATCAACGGCGTGGTCGACGCCGCGGCCGTGATCGCACACCCCATCACGCCGCCGGTGACCGGACCCGGGCCCGCACCAGGTCCTGGAGTCGTTGGTGCCGACGACGACCCACACGCCGACGCGCCGATCAGGGCAATCACGAATAATCGCATGCCCGATTGTACGCGCATGGCCAGCCCTGGGTTACATCGAGACCGGTTCGCGGGGTTGAGAGGGCGGGCGCCGATCGCCCGCGCCGGCTCGGACGGAAAATCCAGTTCGACCAGACCTGGGCACCACGAACGTCTTCTCGGCGAGGTTCATCCCGGCTGCCCGTTGCTGCATCCAGCCCGCATAATGCGGGGCAACCGATCTGGTACGATGCCTCATGCGTTGGACCTGCCTGCTGTTGTGTGCTGTAGCAACCACGGCGTCTGCTCAGACGGTGACCAGCCACCGCGTCTGGGTGGGTGCCAACGTCCAGGCGCGGCCGGCGGAAGACTCGCCGTGGCGACTGTCCTTCGACTCGACGGTGCGCAGCCGGGACGGCGTCGACGCAGTCGAGGCCTGGCATCTTCGGCCGGCGGTTGCATACGACCTGTCGACCCGCTCCAGCGCATGGCTGGGGTACGCATTCTTCAGAAACACGCCGGCGTCAGGTGGCGTACTGCACGAACACCGCACCTGGCAGCAGTATCTCTGGACGCGACCAGCCGGCGATGGTGCCGTGTCGATGCGATCCCGCCTGGAGCAGCGTCAATTGGCCGGCAACGACCGCGTCTCGTGGCGCTGGCGTCAGCAAGTGCGCCTCTCCCTGCCACTGGGATCACCCCGCGTGGCCCTGGTGATCTGGGATGAGTTCGCCTTCCATCTGAACGGCACGCTGCGCACCGCCCGAGGGTTTGACCAGAACCGCGCGTTTGCCGGCGTCAACGTGGCCGTCGGGCCCCCGGCGCGAGTCGAGGTCGGGTATCAGAATCAGTTCGTACACGCCTCCGGCGGATCACGCCGGCTGAACCACATCCTCACGACAACTCTGGCACTGATTTTCTGAAGATGCCGCAGCTGCCCCTGATTAGTCCGTGGCCTTCTCGGCCATGAGTTGCGACACCGCTTTGAGCAGGTCTTCCTGCCGGAGTCCCGCGAAGCGAATCACGCCCTGCCGGTCGAGCAAATACATCGTCGGCCACCCGGTCACCCCCCAAGCGGTTGCGATCGGACCCTCGGTGTTCTTGGCAGCGTAGCCGTCCCACCAGGCTCTGTAAGGAAGACGACTGTCGATCTTGCCCTTTCGCTCGACGTCGAGCGTCGCGTCGCTGTTGACGCCGACGATCGCGAACGGCGTGTCCTTGTACTGGAATCGTCCGGCTGTTTCGAAACCAGCGTCGCCGATAGGCCGTATCAAGGGGCTCTGCCCTAACATAACCAAGGATTATCAGACCTTGGGCCCTGCCCCAGCTCCGGAAGCAGAAGCCCTGTGATAGAGCGAGGCCGTTGACAGCCTTCCCTACTGTCAGCATCGCACGGGTTTGACGTCAGGTGAAGCAGATTATCGAATGGATTCAGATGAACTTTATGACAGAAGCGCAGTGGTTCATTCGACCGCATGAGCCGTTTATGTTGCCACTATTCTTCACCGATTGATCCGTTATGATCATAAGTCTCACGTCTCAGGGGAAAGTAACCGAAAATGGCCCGATTCAGAATTGCGTTGATTGCGCATGACCAGATGAAAAATCAGATGGTGGAATGGGCAGAGCGGCACCGTTTGCAACTGGCGCAATGTGACATCGTCGCAACCGGCACAACTGGCGGTCGTATTCTGGAGCGATGTCCGGAATTGAGTATCTCCCGCATGAAAAGCGGCCCGATGGGTGGCGACCAACAGATTGGCGCACTCATCGCAGAGGAACAGATTCACGGGCTCGTTTTCTTTATTGATCCGCTGTCACCGCATCCGCATGACGTGGATGTGAAAGCGCTGACGCGGTTGGCGATTGTCTACAACATTCCGATGGCGTGCAACCCCGCAACGGCAGAATTGATGGTAGCGGGCGCGGCGTCCTCGCCGGTGCCCAAGTGCTTGACGTAGAGGCCGGTGCGGGCCGGGAAACCCGCCAGGTGCGACTCGAGCAGCTGCGTGAGGCCGGTGACTTTAGGTGGCGTCTGCGCGGACAGGGCGGCGGCCAACGGCAGC
>SYFT01000078.1 GCA_005799825.1 Acidobacteriota bacterium
CACGAACTCGGCCATCCGCCGTTTGGCCACGCCGGCGAACGTGTGATCGACACGCTGGTGCCGGGTGGCTTCAGCCATCACGCGCAGAGCCTGCGGATTGTTGACGTACTCGAGAACGACCGGCAAGGGCTCAATTTGTCGTGGGAGGTGCGGGACGGGATTGCCCGCCACTCGAAGGGCAAACACGGGCTGCCCGTTGGCGCGCCACCTGAGCATCGCGCCAGCACTATCGAAGGCCAGATCGCGCGCGCAGCCGACATCATTGCCTACGTCAACCATGATATTGACGACGCCGTGCGTGCGGGTGTGCTCGACACACGCGATCTGCCGCAGTCGGCGGTGGCCGTGCTGGGCAGCAGTTCGTCGCAGCGCATCAACTCCATGGTGACCGACGTGGTGACCGAGACGCTCGGTGGTGTCCTCACGGAAATTCGGATGAGCGACCTCGTTCTGCAGGCCACGCTGGAGCTGCGCGAGTTCCTGTTCCGAGCCGTATACGAAAACCCCAGGGCCACGGCCGAGTTCGACAAGGCGGCCGGACTGCTGGGCGGGTTGTGGGACAAACTCCGGCAGAAGCCCGACCAGTTTCTCGACAAGGCCACGATTGACTCCGAAGGCCTTGACGCGGCGGCTCGCGACTTCCTGGCCGGAATGACCGATCGCTACGCCGTCGCCCTGTTCGAGGACCTGTTCGTGCCTCGGTCCTGGAGCGTCTAAAACGACCCGTGGTAATATCCTCGTTTGCACTACCGGCTTGGGCCGGTAGAGGGAAGTCATGCTGCTCGATATCAGCCGTCTGCGGACCGTGGTGGTGGACGTCAACCGGCGTGTTGAGCCAGAGGCGTTTGCCGACCTGACCGACGATTTCAGGGTGGCCGGTCCCACCGAATTGGTCGGGACGGTCCGGCGCGAGAAGGGCACTCACGTGGTGCTACATTCGCGGGTAACGTCGGCCATGGAGGTGACGTGTGGTCGGTGCCTGGAGTCGTATGTGGTTCCGTTCAGCGCCGACGTCGAAACGCGATTTGTGCCTCCGGCGGAGTTTGCGAGAGTGACGGCTGAAACGGCCGCGAAGGCGGGATTACTGACCGCCGGCGCCGTGGCAGACGATGAAGACGAAGAAGACGAAGATATCGAACCCGTTGCCGAGGGGCATGTAGTGGGGTTGGCGGAATATCGCGACGAGGCGATTGATCTGGGCGACGTGATTCGCGAACAGTTGTATCTCGCGCTGCCAATGAAGCCCTTGTGCCAGGAGTCGTGCAAGGGTTTATGTCCGGTGTGTGGCGCGAATCGGAATCGTGAGACGTGCCAGTGCCAGTATCAGTGGGAAGATCCACGCATGGCCGTGCTTGCCGAGTGGAAAAGCCGTAACGAGAAGACCTAAGGGGTAGAGACCGTGCCGAATCCAAAACGCCGCCATTCTAAATCACGCACTTCCAAGCGTCGTACGCATGACACGTTGGTCAATGTGCAGTCCGCGCGCTGTCCGCAGTGCCAGGAAATGAAACTGCCGCACCAGGTGTGCAAGAACTGCGGCTTCTACAACGGCCGCCAAGTTCGCGCGGTCAAGGAAGATTAGTCCCGAGCGCCACCAGGCCCGTCGCGTGACTGGTCCGAGAATCGCGGTGGATGCCATGGGGGGCGATTTCGCCCCTCGCGAGGTCGTTGCCGGGGCCGTCGCGGCGGCGCGTGATACTGGTGTATCGGTGATTCTGGTTGGCCCGGTCGACCAGGTATCGGCCGAGGCCCATCGCGTCACCGAAGGCCACCTTCCCGACTCTCTGTCCATCTTCGACACCCCAGACTTCATTGCCATGGACGCCGCGCCGCGTGAGGCGCTCAGGCGGATGCCCAGGGCCTCGGTCAAGGTGGCTGCCGAACTGGTCGCGCGCGGGGAGGCCGACGGCTTTTACAGCCTCGGGCACACGGGGGCGACCGTGCTGGCCGCGCACGCTGCGTTTGGGGTGCTGGAAGGGGCCGAGCGGCCCGCCATTGCGGTGCTGGTGCCGACGCTGGCCGGGTCGGCCGTGCTACTCGACACAGGGGCGACGCTCGATTGTCGGCCCGTCCATTTGCGGTTGTTTGGTCTGATGGGTGCGGCCTACTCGACCATCGCGCTCGGCATCGAGCGACCCAGGGTTGGGTTGCTCTCGGTGGGCGAAGAGGCGGGCAAAGGCACCGAATTGGTGCGCGAGGCCCACGCGTTGCTGGCGGCGTCGGGTCTGAACTTCGTCGGGAATCTCGAGGCTCGCGACTTCTTCAGCGGGCGGGCCGACGTGATTGTGTGTGACGGATTTACCGGCAACGTGGCCCTGAAGGTGGGTGAGGGCCTCGCAGACGCGATGGAAGTACTTTTGAAGAAGGAACTCGCCAAGTCCCTGGCGGCGCGCGTGGGCGGCCGGCTCGCGAAGGCCGCGTTCTTGCGCGTCCGCGATCGCGCCGATTCGTCGGAGTATGGTGGCGCGCCCCTGCTGGGGCTCAGGGGGCTCGCGCTGGTGGGGCATGGGCGTTCCGACGCCCGCGCGGTGCGCAACGGTATCGCGACCGCGGTGCGATTGGTCGAGGGGCAACTGGTGCGGCGGTTGCGCGACGCGTTGGCCGGTCCATGAGCGCATTGCGCGACCCCGCGTACGTGTGGTGAAGTAGACGATGCTGTCATGTTGATGTTGACGGGCCGTGTGGCCCTGGTGACCGGTGCGTCACGCGGAATTGGAAAAGGCATCGCGCTGTCGTTGGCGTCTGGCGGTGCCACGGTTATCGCGGCCGCGCGCGGTACTAACGCGCAGGCCACCGTGGACGCCATCGTGGCGGCTGGTGGCACCGCGGAACTGGCCTCACTCGACGTCACCGACCCCGCCAGCGTGGCATTGGTCACCACGGACGTGCTCGCGCGGCACGGCCGCATCGACATCCTGATCAACAATGCCGGTGTCACCCGCGATCAGCTGTTGCTTCGGATGAAGCGGGAAGACTGGGACGCGGTGATTGGGGCGAACCTGACGGGTGCGTTCACCTGTGTGCAGGCGGTCCTGAAGGCGATGGTCAAGGCCCGCTACGGCCGCATCATCAGCATCACGTCGGTGGTGGGTGAAGGGGGCAACGCCGGGCAGGCGAACTATGCGGCGTCCAAGGCGGGTCTGATTGGGTTTACCAAGGCACTGGCGCAGGAAGTGGCGTCGCGCGGCATCACCGTGAACGCGGTGGCGCCCGGGTTGATCGAGACCGACATGACGAAGGCGATTTCCGAGGGCGCGCATGAAGAGTGGGCGAAGCAGATCCCCCTGCAGCGCCTGGGAACCCCCGAGGACGTTGCTGCCGCCGTTCGTTTTCTGGCGTCGGACGAGGCAGCGTATATTACGGGACACGTACTCGCCGTCAACGGCGGGATGCGCATGTAAGATGGCGTCGGGCGCGAGGTGCGTCGCGACACGAGGAGGATGAATGGCCGTTGCAGATCAGGTAAAGAAGATCATTGTAGAACAGCTGGGCGTGGATGAGGACGAAGTGACGTCCGATGCGTCGTTTGTGGACGACCTCGGGGCGGATTCGCTCGACACCGTCGAACTGGTCATGGCCTTCGAAGAGGAGTTCAGCATCGAAATCCCAGACGAGGATGCCGAGAAGATTACGCGCGTCAAGGACGCCGTGAGCTACATCGAAACGCACACGAAGAAGAAGTAGCCAACGGCACGTGGCGAGACGAGTAGTCATCACCGGTGTTGGCCTGATTTCGTCCGTGGGGATCGGGAACGATGCGAACTGGGAGGCAATCTGCGCCGGCCGGAGTAGGATTGGTCCGATAACCCGCTTCGATACCACAGGGTATTCCGTGCGCATCGGCGGCGAAGTCAAAGGGTTTGACCCGCTGAATTTCGTCGAGAAAAAAGACGTCAAGAAGATCGACGCCTTCATCCAGTTTGCCATCGCGGCCTCCCAGTTTGCAGTGGACGATGCGAAGTTGCAGATCACGCCGGAGACTGCCGACCAGACCGGCGTGTTCATCGCGTCGGGCATCGGTGGCTTCAGCACGATCCAGTCCGAGCATCTCGAGTTGGTCAACGGCGGGCCTCGCCGCGTCTCGCCGTTCTTCATCCCAGCCTCAATCATCAACCTTGCGGCAGGGCACGTCTCGATCCGATTCGGGGCGAAGGGACCCAACCTCGCCACATGCACGGCGTGCACGGCGTCGGCACACTCGATCGGTGAGTCGTTCGAGATCATCCGGCGTGGTGACGCCGACATCATGATCGCTGGTGGCTCGGAGGCTGCCATCACGCCCCTCAGCGTGGCCGGGTTTGCCTCGATGCGCGCGCTCTCCACCCGCAACGATGAACCCGACAAAGCGTGCCGCCCCTTCGACAAGGATCGCGACGGCTTCATCATTGGCGAAGGTGCCGGTATCCTCATCCTCGAGGAACTTGAGGCGGCCAAGCGCCGCGGCGCGAATATTTATTGCGAACTGGCCGGGTATGGCCTGTCGTCGGATGCGTATCACCTGACCGGCCAGCCGCCCGACGCGGATGGTGCCGTGCGGTCGATGAAGATGGCCATCCGTAAGGCCGGCATCCACCCCGAACAGGTGGACTACATCAATGCCCACGGCACGTCGACGCCGATTAACGACCCCACCGAGACACTCGCCGTGAAGCGCACCTTTGGCGAGCACGCCTACAAACTGGCGATCTCGTCCACCAAGTCCAGGACCGGGCACCTGCTTGGCGCGGCCGGTGGCCTGGAAGCCGGCGTCACAGCCCTGGCGATCAGGCACCAGATTGCGCCACCGACGGCAAACCTCGATTCGCCTGATCCGGCCTGTGACCTTGACTACATTCCGTTCAAGGCGCGGCCCATGACCATCAATTACGCCTTGTCGAATTCGTTCGGGTTCGGGGGCACCAACGGCACGCTCCTGCTCAAGCGGTACGAAGGCGACTGATCCTTATGAAGATCGCCGTCTGTATCAAGCAAGTGGTATCGCGTGGGTGGCAGGTTCGCATCAACGATCAAAAGACGTGGGTGCGCGACCAGGATGCCGCGTGGGAACTCAACGAACCCGACGCGTACGCGCTCGAGGAGGCTCTGCGCCTCAAGGAAAAACACGGCGGGGAAGTGGTCGTGATTTCGGCCGGTCCGGCGCGTGTGACACAGGTCATCCGCGAGGCGCTGGCCCGCGGCGCCGATCGGGCGATTCACGTCGAAGGCGATCACCTCGCAACTGCAGAGGCAGCCACCGCTGCCGAGGCCTTAGCCGCAGCAGCAAGAGAAGAACAGTGTGACCTAATTCTCACCGGCCTGCAGTCCGACGACCAGGGCTTCGCGCAGGTGGGCGTCGTGATGGCCGAGCGTCTGGGCATGTCGCACTCCACGATCATCATGGAAGTGCAAGTGACCGGCACGACTTTACGCGTGAAGCGTGAACTCGAGGGCGGCTGGTTCCAGTGGATGGAGATGCCACTGCCCGCAGTGTTGACCATTCAAAGCGGGATCAACCAACTGCGTTACGCCACACTCAAGGGCATCATGGCGGCGAAGAAAAAAGAGCTTAAAACCATGCCCGCGCCCACGGCACCGCCCGCTCGCCAGCGCATTGTGTCGATCTACGTACCGGAAAAGACCAAAGCGACGCGCATGATCGATGGCACGCCCGCCGAAGCGGCGGCTGAACTCGTGCGCGTGCTGCGCGACGACGCCCGAGTGTTCTGAAGGACAGCCATGATGTTTGTCATCGCGGAACAAAAAGACGGTGTCCTCAACCGCGCGTCATGGGAAGCCGTGGTGGCCGCGCAACAGCTGGGTGGGCCCGTCACGATTGTGCTTCCGGGCGCCTCGGTCAGCGCCGCGGCTGCGGAACTGGCAGCCGCTGATGTGGCCGGTGTCATTGCCCTTGAACACGATGCGCTCGGTGCGTACACCCCGGATGGTTTCGTGGCGGCTCTGGCCGCGCTTCTTACAACCGAGGCGCCCTCGCACGTGGTGTTGCCCCACACCTACCAGACGCGCGACTTTGCGCCCAAGCTGGCCGCGCGCCTGAATGCGCCTCTGGCGGCCGACTGCGTGGGCCTGAAGTCCGCCGCCGACGGGGGCCACACCTATGTGCGCCTGATGTTCCAGGGCAAGGTGAGCGCGGATGTGCAGTTGGTGGGCGACACGCCACACATTGTCACATTCCAGATTGGCGCTTTCCGCGTGGACGCCGTCGTGAAGGGTAGTGCGCCGGCGCCTGTGCGGCAGCTCGCCGCCACGGTGGACGCGTCCGCCATCCGCCAGAAGCCCGAAGCGCCATTTCGAGAAGCGAAGCAGGCCGTGGACCTCACGCAGGCCGCGCGCATCGTGTCTGTCGGCCGCGGCATCAAGGGCCCCGAACACATCGAACTGGCGAAGCAGCTCGCGGAAGCCCTGGGCGCGGAACTCTCGGCATCGCGTCCAATCTGCGACGCGGGTTGGTTGCCGATGGAGCGACAGGTCGGCAGTTCCGGACAGACCGTGGCGCCGAAACTCTATCTCACCCTCGGTATCTCCGGTGCCATCCAGCACGTGGTTGGCATGAAGGGCTCCCGCACGATCGTCGCGATCAACACGGACGCCGAGGCGCCCATCTTCGAAATCGCCGACTACGGCATCGTCGGCGACCTCTTCGAAGTGGTGCCGGCGATGATCGCGGCGCTCAAGTCCTAAACATCAGTCCAGAGTCCAGGGGCCAGGCACGGATACCGATCCGGAACGTAGCGCGGGCTGGTTCTCAAGCCCGAGTGACCGCTACGCAACCGAATAACAGCCTAAGCCCGAAGCGCGCCGAGGATCGCGTCAACGCTCTTCTTCGCATCGCCGTAGAGCATTTTCGTCTTCGGCTTGAAGAAGAGCGGGTTCTCGACACCTGCGTACCCCGCGCCCTTGCCGCGTTTGAAGACGATGCAGGCCGAGGCTTTCCAGGCGTGCAGCACGGGCATGCCGGCAATGGGGCTTGAAGGGTCGTCGAGTGCGCTGGGATTCACGATGTCGTTGGCGCCAATGACGAGCACGACGTCCGTGGTGGGGAAGTCGTCATTGATCTCGTCCATCTCGAGGACG
>SYFT01000079.1 GCA_005799825.1 Acidobacteriota bacterium
CATCACGCACCAGCAGAAGAAGATGAACGAGGGTGACCTCAAGCACTTCCGCGGCCGCTTCGGCATTCCGATCTCGGATGAAAAGATCGCCGACGCGCCTTTTTACCGGCCCGACGCAGACAGCGCCGAGATCAAGTACATGGCCGAGCGCCGGAAGGCGCTTGGCGGCGCCGTGCCCCGCCGTGTCGTGAAGGCCGAGCTGCTGAATGCCTCAGTCACTGGGCAACTTGACGCCGAGTTCGACGAGTTCTTGAAGGGTTCCGATCGAAAAGCCTCGACCACGATGGTCTTCGTCAAGATGCTGACGAAGTTGCTGAAGGATCCGATCATCGGAAAGCTAATTGTGCCGATCGTCCCCGACGAAGCGCGCACCTTCGGTATGGAGTCGCTCTTTCGTGCTGTCGGCATCTATTCGAGCACCGGCCAGGTGTACGAGCCAGTAGACATGGACACGCTGCTCTACTACAAGGAAGCCAAGGACGGGCAGATCCTGGAAGAGGGCATCACCGAGGCGGGTTCGATTGCTTCGTGGATCGCCGCGGGCACGGCCTACGCTGCCCACGGCGTCAACACCATTCCGTTCTTCATCTTCTATTCGATGTTCGGCTTCCAGCGCATTGGCGACTTCATCTGGGCCGCTGCTGACGCGCGCTGCAGAGGCTTCATCCTCGGTGGCACCGCAGGACGCACCACGCTTGCTGGTGAAGGCCTGCAGCACCAGGATGGCCAGAGCCATGTGCTGGCGCTGTCAGTACCCACCTGCCGGTCGTACGACCCGGCATACGCCTACGAGCTGGCCGTGATCATCAAGGATGGCATCAAGCGGATGTACGTCGACGGGGAAGACACCTTCTACTACATCACCGTGATGAACGAGCAGTACGCCATGCCGGCGGCGCCGCCTGCTGCGGATATCGCGGCCGGCATCATCAAGGGCTTGTATCGGTTCAGTGAATCGAAGAACACGAAGGCTAAGCTCAAGGCGCAGCTGCTGGGCAGCGGCACAATTCTCAACGAGGTAGTCACCGCGCAAGGCATGCTCGAGACGTACGGCGTGGCAGCTGATGTCTGGAGCGCCACCAGCTACAACGAGCTCTACCGCAATGGCCATGCGGCAGACAGGTGGAACCGCCTGCACCCGACCGAGACGCCCCGTGTGCCGTACATCACAGAGTGCCTGGGCGCCACAGAAGGCGTGATTGTGGCGGCATCCGACTACCTGAAGAGCCAGCCCGGCATGATCTCGCAGTGGGCGGGCCGGCCGATCGTCACGCTGGGCACCGACGGCTTCGGCCGTTCGGAAGATCGTGCGTCACTGCGCGACTTCTTCGAAGTGGATGCGCGCTACATCGTCATTGCCACCCTCTCGGCGTTGCAGCAGCAGGGTAAGGTGGAGGCGGCGGTGGTGGCCAAGGCCATCAAGGATCTTGGTGTGAATCCCGAGAAGCCCAACCCTGCGATTTCCTAGGAAAACGAGGACAACGAGCACTCATGGCACTGGAATTCAAAGTCCCCGAGCTTGGGGAAAATGTAGAAAAAGGCGATGTCGTTCGCGTCATGGTGAACGCCGGCGACGTCATCGCGGTCGATCAGGCGGTCTTCGAGCTCGAGACCGACAAGGCCACTATCGAGGTCCCATCAACCATCGCCGGCATCGTGGTCGAGGTCCGCATCAAGAAGGGCGACAAGGTCAAGCCGGGGCAGGTGGTCCTGACACTGAACGACACTGGCGCGGTCCCGAGTCCAGGGTCCAGCGTCCAGGGCTTGCCCGCCGTAGCGCGCAGCGCGGAGGTGGGTCCAGAGTCCAAGGTCCAGAGTCCCGAGGTCAAGGAGTCAGCGCCCGAGGTCAAGGCGCCCGCGCCGGTCGTGAACATTGCGACTGCGAGGCCGGTTGCCGCGGCGGTGGCGGTTACGCCTTCCATGGTGACGGGCCCAGTGGAACTAGCGCAGTCGGTGCCGGCGGCGCCTTCTGTGCGGCGCTTCGCGCGCGAACTGGGCGTTGAGATCGCGCAGGTCGCGGGCACAGGGCCGGGCGGGCGCATCGGCCAGGATGATGTGTCGGCCTACGTGAAGGCTCAGGTGACGTTCGGGGCGACGTCTGGTGGCTCAATGGGTGCGCGAGGATACTCCGCGCTTCCGGACTTCTCGAAGTGGGGCGTCGTAGAAAGCAAACCGATGTCGAACATCCGCCGCAAGACGGCGGAGCATTTGTCCCAGGCCTGGCAGGCGCCGCACGTGACTCAGAACGACAAGGCTGACTTGTCGGGCTTTGACACGTTCCGCGACACCTATGGCGGACGTGTCGAAAAAGCTGGCGGGAAGCTGACGATCACCGCCGTCGTGATCAAGGTGCTGGCGGCGGCCATCGATCGCTTCCCGCAGTTCGCTTCGTCCGTGGACATGGCGAACCAGGCCATGGTCTACAAGCAATATCGCCACATCGGCGTGGCGGTTGATACGCCGAGTGGCCTGCTGGTGCCGGTCATTCGCGAGGTCAATGCGAAGACCGTTACGCAGATTACCGTGGAGCTCGCTGCGCTGTCGCAGAAGGCACGCGACAAGAAACTCAGCCTGGACGAGATGTCGGGCGGCGTGATGACGGTGACCAACCTCGGCGGCATCGGTGGCACGTCGTTCACGCCCATCGTCAATCAGCCAGAAGTGGCCATCCTCGGGATGTCGCGCAGCAGCATCGAACCCGTGTGGCTCAACGGCCAGTTTGTGCCTCGCCCCATGCTGCCACTCTCGTTATCCTATGACCATCGGGTCATCGATGGCGCTGACGCCGCGCGCTTCCTCCGCTTCGTGGTCGAAGCGCTCGAACAGCCGCTGACGATGCTGCTTTGATTCATACGACGCGTGAAGGGACTGAAAGTTCCTCCATGCCTCGTGTGCATGTATGTTTCCAGAGGGTCTGTTTCATGGCGTCTTCAACACAACTCGCAGTCATTGGTGGCGGCCCCGGAGGATACGCGGCCGCATTTTATGCCGCAGATCTCGGGATGCAGGTGACCCTGGTTGACATGGAGCCGAATCCCGGCGGCGTGTGCCTGTATCGCGGGTGCATTCCCTCGAAAGCGCTGCTCCATGTGGCGAAGGTCGCGAGTGAAGCGAAGCACGCGACAAACTGGGGGCTGACATACCCCGAGCCGAACATCGATCTCGACAGACTTCGCTCTTACAAGGACGGCGTGGTGTCGAAACTCACGGGCGGCCTGGGCCAACTGTCGAAGCAGCGGAAAATCACGTTCATCCAGGGCAAGGCGTCGTTTGTGGATGCGAAGAACCTCAGCATCGAGCTGGCTGCCGGCGGGACACAGGAGCTATCGTTCGAACACGCGATTGTCGCCACCGGCTCGTCCTCGACCTCGATTCCCGGGCTGTCGATCAAGAGCGACCGCCTGATGGATTCGACTGACGCGCTCAATCTGCCGGACATTCCCAAGACCCTGTTGGTGGTTGGCGGCGGCTACATCGGCCTTGAGCTGGGCTCGGTCTATGCGGCACTCGGTTCTAAGGTCACGGTCGTGGAGATGACCGACGGGCTCCTGCCCGGAGCGGACCGCGATCTGGTCATGTTTCTCGCGCGGCGCCTGGAAGCGACGCTCGACAAGATTTTGCTCAAGACACGCGTCGTGGGTATGGAAGAGGGCAAGAACTTGATCAAGGTCTCGATGGTCGGCCTTGACGACGCGAAGCTGGAGCAGGAGTTCGATCGGGTGCTGGTGTCGATCGGTCGGCGTCCGAACTCCGCGGTGCCAGGGCTCGACAAGACGGGTGTGGTGGTCGGCGAGCGCGGTTTCATCACCGTGGACTCCGCCAGGCGCACCGGCGCACCGAACATTTTCGCGATTGGCGACGTGGTGGGCGAACCCATGCTCGCGCATAAGGCCTCGCATGAGGCGAAGGTGGCGGTCGAAGCCATCCTCGGCCATAAGGTGGCGTTTGAGCCGCAGGCCATTCCCGCCGTGGTCTTCACCGACCCCGAGGTCGCCTGGTGCGGCCTCACGGAGAACGACGCGAAGAAGCAGGGCCGCAAGGTGGAGATTGCTAAGTTCCCCTGGGCTGCCCTCGGCCGCGCACTGGCCATTGACCGGCCCGACGGCATGACGAAGCTTGTGATCGACCCCGAGACCGAACGCATCCTTGGCGTCGGTATCGTGGGCGCCGGCGCCGGCGAACTCATCGCCGAAGGTGTGCTCGCCGTCGAGATGGCTGCACTCGCCAGCGACCTGAAGCTCTCGATCCACCCGCATCCGACGATGTCGGAAACCCTGATGGAAGCCGCCGAAGTGTTCTTCGGGCATTCGACGCACGTCTATCGACCTAAGAAGAAGATCTAACCTTACGCGACGCATGAACGGCTGAACGCCTCCTTCGCACTCGACAACGGAATGACGTACGGCGTATCGATGAACACGCCCGGCACCGGTTCACGAGTGGTCGGCAGCTTCCTGCGCACCCAACTCGTGGACGATGCGAGCCCGATTGTGTATGGCATTCAGGACCGTCTCGCGGTCTATAGCGATAGCGGCCAGAGCTTGAGTGTCAGCGCCACGGGCGGTGGCGGCAGGGGCGGCGGTGCGGGTCGCGGCGGGGGCGCGGGTCCCCGGGCCACGGGCCGCGGCTTGCCTGATGAAGTGGATTCGGTGCGGGGCCGTCCGGCGCTGGACCCCCGCTTCGAAGCCGCTCCAACACCCCGCGTGGACGCGTGGGCCTACGCATTGCCAACCGATGAGCAGCTGCGTTCGCCGCTCAACATCATTCCGCCGCAGTATCGCCCGCGCGTTCCGCTGCGTTTTGCAGATCAGAATCAGCTGCTGGTCTCGGGGTTGCTTCAGGGTGGCGGCGACATCGCGCAACGCCCGGTCGTGGTGGATGTCCCCATGGAGCAGGGGCACGTGGTGCTCTTCGCCAACAACCCGCTCTATCGCGGGTCGACGGTGGGCAGTTACGCGCTGGTGCTCAACGTGATCGTCAACTTCGACAACCTCAACGCAGGGCGCAAGGTCGACGTCAAGTAAAGCCGACCGACACGAGGCATGACGGACTGAAGGAAATCAGCCCCCCGACGCGATTCGGAGGTCTTGGACCTTTTTCTCTCCATCACCCAGGACAAAGGCGATGGAAGCGGCGGCGAGTTCTTCGAGCAACGTCGGGTCACGAAGTTCTTCGGCGCCGATGTCGGTGACGGCGGCGATGCGATACGCACCGGCCGGCAGGTTGGCAAACGCGAAGCGGCCGTCGGTGCCAGGGCGCGTAGAACGGACCCGACGCGGTGATCCCCACAGCGTCCGATCCGCCGGGAAGAGCACCACCGTGTAGTCGGGCGCGGGGCGTTTTGCAGCGTCCTGCAACGTGCCGGTCAGCGTCTGCGTCCGGTTGGTGAAGGTGAAGACCGCATCAGTGATGGCGTCTCCGGCCGCCAGCTCAAATGGCGTATCGAGTGCGTCTTTGCCCTTGATGACCGCCGACTTCAGAATCCAGTTCGCCTCCGGCGTATTAAAGGTGGCGTTGACGCGATAGCGCCCCGGCGGCACGCCCTTGATGCTGACTCCACCCGAGGCGGAGACCACCGTGGTGTTGGCGCCTATTCCGATCATGGCGTTGCCTTCGGCCGGAATCAGATTCACGCGTGCGCGTGTGAACAACGTCGGCGGGTCCACGCCGTCGGCGTCAAACGCCATCTGCCCGACAATGTTCATGCCTTCTTGCAGGACGAGTGTGACGCCGCTGACGGGCTGGCCGTCGATATCCACATCGGCACTGGCCCACAGGGGAGGGGTGCCATCCGGGTTCAGGCGGGCGCTGATTGTGTACGCGCCAGGCGTAATGCCCGTGTAGGAAAACTTGCCGTCCGGACCCACACGCCTGTTGGCAGAGGAGATATTGACGGTCATGTCCGCTCCGCTGGCCGACACGCGCGGCATCATGAGCAGCTCCACCGCTTCAAGCCTCACCGATCCTGTCGCGAGCACCACGCCGTCGATCGACGCGGTACGTACGAACTGCACCGACACGTCCACGCCGGATCGCTCTTCTCCGGCCTTCAGCGTGATGACACCGGCTTGCGCGGCTGTGAGCGCGCCTGGGTAAAACACCGCCGTGTAGCCCATCGTCATCGGAGGATCGACGGGGACGTCAGTGGCCTCCGGCTGCTTCATGGCCTGTTGCGCTGCAGAGATGTCGGTTTCGGTCATCCGGCGGATATCGCCCCACGCGGAGTTGCGCGGCGTCGCCGAGATGACGTAATCGCCGGCGGGCAGGCCATACAGGCGGTAGATGCCTCGGTCGTCCGTGCTCTCGCCGAAGAGGGCGCCCGCCATCGGCACGTTCGACAACGTGCGTTCGCCGTTGACTATGCGCACGAGCTGCGCGCGGACGTTGGTGCTTGATGCAGGATGCCCGTATTCATCCACAATGCGGCCGGTGATGACTCCGCCTCTGGGCATCCGCATCTGGAGATTCTGCGATCGCTGTGCGTCCGTCAGGTTCACAGGGGTGCCTGGTCTGTCATGGCGCCGCGCGCCAAAGGCTGTGCGAACCAGCCCAGGTTTTGACGCTTCGATGGTGTAAGTGCCCATCGGAAGGCCAGGGAACACGAATCGTCCCACCGCGTCGGTATACGCGGTGCGCGGGTCGCCGCCAGAGGAGATCGCTCGAACCAAGGCCCGTCGCACGGGCTGCGGCGTCTCTTCGTCGGTGATAATGAGGCCCGTAATCTCGCCGACGATTCCAGTGATCACCCGCGTGTCGCGCGAGGGCTGGCGTTGCGCGCTCTGCGCCCACACGCCTGTACCGGCCACACAGGCCATCACACAGATCAGCAACAGGTGACGCATTACGAAGGTCCTTTCACCGAGGCTAGAGTGACGGTGCGCGCATCGGCGTCACCAATTCGCACCTGTGTGGCGCTGCGCGACACGGTGTCCAGATACGCGGGATCCTGCCAGGTCCGCGGCGCCGACCCTTCGATGGCAACCACGTGATATTCGCCAGGCGGCAGCGGACCGATCTTGAAGCTGCCGTCTTTGCCGGTGCGCGAGGTCTTGATCCGACGCGGCTGCGACCCGGTGTCCACCCAACCCGAGGGATCCACCGGAAACACGAGCACCGATGCCGTCGCATCCGGGTTGCCTGATGCGTCGCGCACGGTGCCGTTCATCTCGGACGGCTGATCGGTGAATGCGAGCACAACGCCGCCCGCGGCCTCGTCTTTCAGTTTGAAGGCGTTTTCGGTGATGTCGCGTCCACCGAACGTGGCCGATCGCAGCGTCCATCCCTGCGGAGCGTTACCAACGCGCAGGATGTACCTGCCGGCCGGCACCCCCATCGTTTTGAACGAACCCGTGTCGTCCACGCGTCCACGCGCGGTCGAAGTCAGCGCCGCGGTGCGGCCGTCTACCGGCTCAAGGGTGATGCTGATTCCGCCGCGGGCTTCGGCGGTGGGCTGTGTTGCCCCGCCCTGGAAGACGACATTGCCGCTGACCGAGAGTCCCTCGCGTAGGGACACGGTCATGCCGGCCAATGCACGCGTACCGACACCGACAGGCACTTCGGCCCACAGCGTCGGCTCGGTCGGCAGCGCCGGGGTGCCACTCGCGCGAACCGCTCTGACCTCCTGCACCATGCGCATCTGGTCGCCGCTCACCGACGTGAACGAGATGGTTTCACCGGGACCGCCGGCAACAGGGGGTGTGCGCTGTGCGCGAAGGACATACTGGCCGGCCGGGACGCCGGTGAATTCGAACTGGCCGTTGGTGTCCGTGGTGGCAGTGGCCGCCTCGATGGGAGAGACGAGGTCCTCTGCGTCAGCCGGAATCAGCTGCATCTGTGTGTTAGCCGCCGGGCCGTCGGGGCCCACGACCATGCCGGTGATGCTCAGTGCGCGCACTGGGGTCAGCGTGAAATCAACAGCGGTTCGTTCCTCGCCTGCCTGCAATGTGATGGCGATGGCCCGAGATGCCGAGAGCGCGGCGGTATAAAATTCGGTCTGGTAGGTGAGCGGCTGTCCGTCAGCATCCGTCCCGGCCGGTGGCACGCCCCCGTCGGAACTCGCCATAAACATCATGTTCCCGCCGCCGCCAATGGGCGCGCCTTCGACGCGCACAGTGAACGTCGCGGCGCCTCCGCGTGCTGGGCCCATCGAGCGCTCAGTCTCTCTCAAGCCGCGCATCATGGCGTCCAGTGAGGGACGCTGTGTGAACGGCAACACCACGATGTATTCGCCGGGCTCGAGTGAGCCCATACGGAATTGTCCGCGATCGTCGGTGGTGTCGAATCCGCTGTCGGTCAACCGCCGGCGGCCACCGCTATAGTCGCGGCGCAGGGCCCGGACGGGTGCCCCCACCAGCGGCGCGCTGTTTTCGTCGAGCACGGTGCCGGCTATAGCCGCGTGTCGCCACACCAGGATGTCGGCGGAACTGGTCCGCACGTTGTCGGTGAGTTCCACCGTCATGGGTGTGCCGCCGGGCCGCAGTCGCCCGTGTGCGCCATCCACAAAGCCGGGCCGCGTGGCGGTCAAAGAGAAACTACCCTTCGGCAAGCCCCGGTACGCGAAGCGCCCCTGTCCGTCGGTCAGCACGCGCTGCGGTGCGAACCCCGGCAGCGACAACGTGACAATTGTGCCAGCCACCGGGCTCGTGCCATCAGCCTCCACCACACGTCCGATGACCACGCCGGTGCCGACCTCCAGAGGCTTTGTGTCTTCGCTGACCCCGGGCCCGATCATCTCGGTCATGGTCGCCATGCTGGCGCCGGAGCCCGACACGACGACCTGCGTCCCGGGCGCCGCGCCGACCGCGGTGCCGACCGCACTGACGGCCGCCATGGCGAGTAGAACCGCCCACTTCGTTCCGAGTTTGTGCATGGCTTTCATGTCGAATCTCATGCCCCAACCCTAGACGCTAATGGCGGCGGTCCGGATCACCGTCTCGCGGCCCTCCGCCGGCGACAGGGCCACGGCGATGGTCTCGAGCGCGATGGGCGCCTCGGCCAGCGCAGCAAAGGACGACGGCACGTTTGCTATCCGGGGGCTCACGCCAGGGAGCTACCAGGTGACGGTTTCGGGCAAGCCAATGCGCCTCAACGCGATGATTCCTAGTATGACACCTGCCCAGAGCGGGTGGGTGGTGAAGTCGATTCGATGGCGCGGCCAGGATCTGGCCGATTCCGGGATTGAGCTGCAGGCCGACCTTCCCGTGACGGGCGTGGTGGTGACGCTCACCAACCGGCCGGCTGAGTTGGGTGGCCGCGTGCTGGACGCCGCCGGCCGCCCCACGGGCGCGTTTCCCATCGTCGTCTTTTCCCTGGATCGTGCGCGCTGGGGTGCCGGGTCCCGACGCGTGGTGCAGGCCCAGCCGGCCTCCGACGGAAAGTTTCTGGTAGTTGGGCTGCCGGCAGGAGAGTATTTCCTGGCGGCTGTAACCCGGCTGGAGCCCGGTGACCTTGCTGATCGGCAGTTTTTGGAGGATCTGACACCCTCTTCGCTTCGAATCACCATTGTCGAGGGAGAGAAGAAGACGCAGGACTTGAAGCTGGCTTCAGGCGGTTGACGCCGCAGAAAGGGCAGTTCGTCACTGCGTTTACGTAAATAACAAGATCTCGGATATCGTAAGCAGCCTGAGAGATCTCGCATGACGCCACCAGGGCCGTCCGGCTCACCAGATCCGTCGCTACGCGCAGCGGTTGCCACTATCGATCGCCTCAGGCGGTCGCGGGCCGCCGTGTCGGTTGTCTCCCGCTTTGCGCCGTATGCGGCCGGCATCGGTCTTGCGCTCGCCCTTGCGTCGCGCTGGTTCGGCTGGTCGTGGATGGTGCCGGCCGCGTGGTTGGCCGCGGCGGTTGTCGCGCTCATTGCGGCCATCGGCTGGGGCCGCCGCGATCTGGAAGTCTCCGACGCCGCCGCCACTGATATTGATACCCGCGCCGGGCTAGGTGGGGAACTTCACAGTGCCCATTGGTTTGCGGCGCATGAAGCGCCTCACGCGACTGGCGACCAAGAGCCGGGGCGGTGGGCCAGCTTCCACCGGGTGAAGGCCGCATCGCGCATTGCGTCAGTGGACTGGGCCGGCCTGTATCCGCCGGTTCGGGCCGCACGTGAGTGGATGGCCAGCGGCGCTCTGGTGGCCGTGGCCGTCATCGCGCTTGTGATCGGGCCGCGCTCGAATGCCGCCATTCTGGCCGAGCAGGGCCTGACGGCAGCCGACGCCGAGATGGCCGCGCGTGAGATGCTCCCGGAAGACATCCAGAAAAAGATCGACGAGCTGCTGGCCGCCCTCAAAAGTGGCGACCTCAGTGTCGATGCCGCCCGCCTGAAGGTGGACGAAATTCGTGCGTTGCTCGACAAGCTCAACGCGACCACGACCGAAGAAGCCAAGCGTCAGGCCGAGGCGGCCAAAAACGCCCAGCCCGGCGGCGAAAAGCCGAATGACGATGAGGGCGACAAGCTGACGAAGAAGGCCGAAGAACTGGCCGATAGCTCAGCCGGACTTCCGGAAGATGTGCGCTGGTCGATCGACGATCTCGCATCGCGGCTGGCCAATTCCGACGCGAGCAAGCGCGAGACAAACAAAGAGAACGCGGCAGCCTCCGAGAAGACCGGCGAGAAGGGCACGGGGTCTGACGAGGCCGCCAAGGCCGAGATGGCCCAGGCCGCCGGCATGCAGATGGTGCGCGAGGCCGCGTCGGATGCCGCCGAGGGCCAGATGATGAACGGCGGAGGTGGCGCCATGGGTGGCGACTCGCGTCCGGGAGCCGGCGGCAACCAGGGTGGCAATGGCCTGGCCGAGATGGCCGCACTCAAGCAGGCGCTGCGCCAGGAAATGATCCAGGCGCAGGCGGATCTGCTGGGGCAAACCGTCGACACTGAAATTCGCCGCAAGACCGAACAGAGCCAGGCCAAAGTGGGGTTCACCCGTGTGGCCACGCCCACGTCCTTCGACCGCAGCCGCGCGGCCCTGCCGCCTCCAGTTCCGGAGGCCCACCGGTCGCTCCTTCAGCGCTACTTCCTCCGTCGTCAGTAACGAACACTGCCAATGCCTACATCTGTTGAACAACATATCGATCACTTTCAGGAACACTTCGTTAAAATCACGAAAGAAGTCGGGCGGCGCATCGTCGGCAACGAGGAATTGGTGGCCAACACGGTCACGAGTCTTTTGGCCGGCGGCCACGTGTTGCTCGAAGGGATTCCTGGCGTCGGCAAGACCAGCCTCGTGCACACCTTGGCCGACGTCCTGCACCTAAAGTTTTCCCGCATCCAGTTCACGCCCGACCTGATGCCGGCCGACATCGTCGGCACGAATATCGTGCAGGAACATGCGCACGGCGGAACGTTCTTCGATTTCCAGCCGGGGCCGATTTTTGCGAACGTCGTGCTGGCCGACGAAATTAACCGCGCCACGCCGAAGACGCAGTCGGCGTTGCTCGAAGCGATGCAGGAAATGAGCGTGTCGGTGGGCAAGACCACCTACAAGCTCGAACAGCCGTTCCTGGTGCTTGCCACGCAGAACCCGCTGGAGATGGAAGGCACGTATCCGCTACCCGAAGCCCAGCTTGACCGGTTCTTCTTCAAGCTCAAGGTGGTGTATCCCACCGAAGCGAACATGCATCTGATCATGGAGCGTACGACGCAGGCGACCACCGAGACGGTTGAACGCGTAGTCAACGCCGAGCAGATCCTGCAGATGCGACATGCGGCCCGCCTGGTGCCGGTGGCCCAGCCGGTGCAGGGATACGCGATCCGGCTGACGCTGGGCTCGCATCCTCTTTCACCCTACGCCACGCCGATGATCAAGAAGTACGTGCGCTACGGCGCGAGCCCGCGTGCGGCGCAGGCTCTGATCCTGGGTGCCAAGATTCACGCGTTGACCCAGGGTAAGGCGTTTGTGTCGCCCGAGGATATCCGTGCCATCGCGCTGCCGGCCCTGCGGCACCGGTTGTTGCTCAACTTCGAAGGCGAGGCGGAACAGGTTGACAGCGACGTCATGGTCAAGGAACTGCTGTCCGGTGTGTCTGTCGACGCCTGATCGTCTTTTAAGCAAGCCCAGTGGCTCTCAGTTTCGATTCCGACTTCCTCAAGAAGCTCGAATACCTGCACGTCGTCTCCAAGAAGGCGTTTGCAGGCCAGGCTCGGGCGGATCGTCTCGCGCCCAAACGCGGACGTGGGCTGGAGTTTGCCGACACGCGCGGGTATTCGGCGGGTGATGATTTCCGGCACATCGACTGGAAAGCGTACAAGCGGCTGGGACGCCTGTTGTTGCGGCTGTTCGACGAAGAGCAGGATTTGCCGATCTATCTGTTCATTGACGCCAGCCGGTCCATGGAAGCGACCGAGAAGTTTGATCAGGCACGGCGCCTGGCAGCGGCGCTCTGCTACATCGGTCTGGCGCATCTCGATCGCGTCACGATCATGCCGTTTGATGAAACCGTCCGTGAGGAACGCTCGGCTGGTCAGGGCAAGGGCCGCATCTTCCGTGTGTTCGAACAACTCGAACAGATGCAGACCGGCGGCAAGACCAACATGGCGGAGTCGTTTAAGTTGTTTGCCGCACGGGGCCGCCGGCAGGGGCTGGCGGTGATCATTTCGGATTTCCTTGATCCGGGCGGCTATGAGAGCGCGCTGAAGGTGCTGCAGGCGCGCGGCCACGATGTGTATGTGGTGCAGATGGCGTCGGAAGCGGATCGGGATCCCGGTGCGTTAGGCGATGTGAAGTTTGTCGACACAGAAACCGAAGTCGTCCGCGACGTCGAAGTGACTCCGACGCTGGCGGCCGCCTACACAAAAGCGTGGGAAGAGCATACCGAGGAACTGGCCCGGTTTTGCGGCCGGTACAACATTGGCTATGTGCGTGCCGACGTGGAACGATCAGTTGAAGAAATCATCCTGCAGACCTTCCGGCAGGGACGGTTTGTCGCATGAGTTTTGGTGCAATGGGGGGATGGCAGGCCTGGGGCCTGCTGGCGCTCACGGCCGGCGTGCTGACGTGGCTGTTCTACATGAAGATTCGCGCGCCTCGAGTGCGCGTGCCATCGCTGCTCCTGTGGGCCAAGGTCCTAGACGCGGAACGCGAAGTCACGCTGTGGGAGCGCATCCGGAAGACCGTCTCGTGGATCGTGATCATGATCACCGGCGTGCTGCTCATGCTCGCCCTGACGCGACCGGCACCGAGTGTGGTGGCCGCAGGCGGCGGGCGCCGGCTCATCGTCATTGATTCCTCCTGGTCGATGGGCACCGAGATGCCCAGTGGCGGCACACGGTGGGACCGCGCGATTGCACAGGCGCGCACATTGATCGCGGCGTCGGCTGGCGACGAAGTGGCACTGGCGACCACCGCCGATGGGTTAATCGAAGGGCCGACCACCGACAGCGTGTTGCTCGAAGCCTCGCTCGACCGTCTCGCTCCGGCGGGTGGCGAAAGCGGGGACTGGCCGCAGTTGGCCGACGTCTCGGTGGTGCACTTCATTACGGACGGTACTATTCCGCGGTCGATCGCCGATCTCGTGGCGTCGGGCGCCAGGGTCAATGTGGACCCGGTGTATGAAGCGGCGTCGAACGTGGCCATTACCGCGTTCGAGACACAGGCGGGCAGTGGGCCCGATCAGCAAGCGGAAGGCTACCTTGAGCTGGCGAACTACAGTGCCGCGGCGCAGCCGGTGCGGCTGGTGGTGACACGCGGCACCGCGAGTGTGGCTGACACCTCGATCGAACTGGCGGCGGGTGAGGCCGTTCGGCAAATTGTTCCGCTCGGGCTCTCTGGTGATGCCAGGGTGCGCGCGCGTATTTCGGCGCGCGACAATGCGCTGGCGATTGATGACGAAGCGGTGGCATGGATCAGCGGCGCCGAGCCGCTGGCCGTGACGGTCGTAAGCGACGCGCCGGGCTTCCTGCAGGTGTTGTTTGAGCGCACGCCCGCGGTGAAGGCCACGTTTGTCGTGACGGCCGACTACGCGAAGCCCCGCACGGGACCCGAACACGTGGTGATTTTTGACCACTGGGTGCCGGCCGAGGCGACGGCCAAGCCCTCATTGTTTGTCTCGCCGGCGACCGAAGGGTGGGTGGGCAAGCTGGTGACTGAGAAGTCGCCGATGTGGACCACCGCGCTGGCGCATCCGGTGCTGCGTGGCGTTGACCCATACACCGTCACACTCGAGCGCGCGCGCGCCGTGGAGTCGGATGCCTGGACGCCAGTGGCGAGGTCGGCCATTGGCACACCGCTCGTGAGTGTGGCTGAGACGCCGGAACACCGTCGGGTCATGCTGGGGTTTGGCTTCTCGGAAAGCGAATCGAACATCGCGTTGCAGCCGGCGTTTCCCGTCCTGTTGGTGAACGCCATCGAGTGGCTCGCGCGCCCGTCGATGGGTGAGCAGGTGCGACCGGGTGTGGTCAGTCTGGACGCCGTGGTATCGCGGTTGACGTCACCCGACGGCAAGCTCGTGGAAGTCACGAGGTTCGGTGACGCGCACCTCGCACGGATCACCGCGCCCGGATTGTACTTGGCCGAGGGCGGTGGTATGCGAAGCGCGCTCGCCGTGAATGTGGGCGACCCGCAGGTCTCGAATGTTGGGCGCACGTCGCTCGCGCAGTCGCAAGTGGCTGGCGCGGCGGGCGACGCGGCCAATGCGCCGTGGTGGCCTGTGCTGATCGCCATCGCGTTTGTGTGTGGGTTGGTGGAGTGGTGGACGTGGCATCGCAGGATTACAGTCTGATGCCGGCGAAGGAGACCAGACTGTGTCGGTAATCTGGACATCGCCGGCCGCGTTGTGGCTGCTCGCGCTCGTGCCACTCGTGTGGGTGGCGGCCACGTACTCGCGCACGAACTTTAATCCGCGTCAGCACCTATTGCAGACGATTGTGCGCACGCTCGTGCTCGCCGCGCTGGCCATTGCGCTGGCCCGCCCGGTGGTTGAGGTGGGCTCATCGCGCCTGTCGGTGGTCTACCTCGTTGACGTCTCGTACAGCATTTCGTCGCGATCGGTCACGGAAGCGGCGGCAAAGATCGCCGAACTCAATGCCTCTCTTCAGCCGGACCATTCGCGGATCGTGGCGTTCGGACGTCACGCGCGAGTGGTGATCGACGCCGCGGCACTCGGCCAGTTGGTGTCGGCAGAGCTCGCGAACAACCAGGTCCAGTCTGCGGTGGACCGCAGTGCCAGCGACCTGGATGCGGCGCTCGCGGCGGCGCGCGCTGAACTTGCGCCGGGGCATGTGCCGCGGCTGGTCTTGTTTTCTGATGGCCACGCCACCACAGGTGATGTGGTCACGGCCGTGGCGCAACTGACCGCCGCAGGCATTCCCGTGCACGTGTTTCCCTTAGCGCCTCGCGAGCTGGGCGACACGTGGGTCGAGGTCCTGCGACTGCCGCTGCGTCTGGCCCCAGGCGGCCTGATCGCGGCGACCGTGGACGTGGGGTCGCAGCGTGAGACCAGCGCCCTTGTCGAGATTCGTAACGGCGCCAAGGTGCTTGGCAGCAAGGCCGTGGCCCTGACGCCGGGCACGACGCCGGTGCTGGTGGAGATTTCCGTGGATGAGGCCGGCGCGGTCTCACTCGAAGCGCGGGTGAGCTCTCCCGGTGATCCGCTCGAAACGAATAACACATTGACGCAGGCCGCCCTGGTCGCGCCCAGGCCCAGGGTGCTCTATGTGGAAGGGACGCTGGCGAGCTCGCGCTACCTGACCGCAGCCCTCGAGCAGTCGGGCTTCGACGTCGAAGTCCGGCCCGCAGCGGGTCTGCCCTCCAGCGTGGACGGGTTCACGTCTTTTGATGTGGTCGTGTTGAGCGACCTCGCGCGCTCGGTGCTGCCCGACCAGAAAGTGGCCGTCCTCTCAAGGTGGGTGGAGGAGTACGGCGGCGGTCTGCTTGTGGCCGGCGGCGAAGCGGTGTTCGGTGAAGACGGCTATCGCGAGTCGCCCCTCGAACGGTTGCTGCCGGTGACCTTCGAACGTAAGGACGAGCCGGAAGTGGCCTTGATCATGGTCCTCGACAAGTCGTGGAGCATGGCTGGCACCAACATCGAGATGCTCCGCGTCTCGGCGCAGGCGGCCGTGGACGTCATGAAAGACGAACATACCCTCGGTATCGTCACGTTCAACGACAGCCTCGACTGGACGCTGACGGCACGGCAGGTGGGACCCAATCGCGAGATGATTCGCAAGGCCATCGCGGGCATTGAACCGAGTGGCCACACCCTGATCTTTCCCGCGGTGGAACAGGGATATTTGGCGCTGCAGAAGCTTAAGGCACGCGCCAAACACGTGCTGTTGCTGTCCGACGGCCGGTCATACCCCGACGACTACGAAACGCTCATCAACAAAATGACGGCCGAGAAGATGACCGTCTCGTCTGTGGCGATGGGCGCCGCCGCCGACCGCGAGTTGCTGGCGAACATTGCCAAATGGGGCAAGGGCCGCAGCTACGCCGCCGACGACCCGAAAGACGTGCCGCAGATCTTCGTCAAGGAAGCCAAGGACGTGACGTCACCAGGCTTCGACGAGAAACTGCTCAAGCCGGTCGTGAAACATGTCGGCTTTCTCGACGGCATTGATTTCAGTCGCGCACCGCAATTGCGCGGCCGCACCGCCACGGTCATTAAGGACACGGCACTGGAACTCATCCAGACCGAAGAGGAAGACCCACTGCTGGCCTACTGGCCGATCGGCGCGGGTCGGGCCGCAGTCTTCGCCTCTGACGTCAAGGACCGCTGGGCCGCCGACTGGCTCAAGTGGCGTGGCTACGGCCCATTCTTCTCGGCGGTCGTCCGAGAACTGGCGGGGCAGCGGTTCCCAGCCTGGTCGATGGACCTGGACGTGGCGCCCGCGCGAGGCGTCTCTCGAAGCGTGACCGTCACCGTCGAGGCGCGTGACCCTAATGGCCGGCCGCGCAACCTCCTGCGGCCTACTGTTCGTGTTGAAGCCGGTGGTCAGCGGCGTGACCTCGTCGCCCGCCAGGTCGCCCCGGGTCGTTATGAGGCACGCCTGACCACGGACGCCACAGCGGACGTGTCGGCGACGCTCATCGATGCGAGCGCGCCTGCCACTGCAGGCCTGTCGCGCCGATTCGTGCCCGATGCGGGCGCCGAGTACCGATTTGGTGCGCCCGACAATGCGCTACTCACGGCACTGGCGTCGTCTACGGGCGGTACGGTCGCGCCAGGCGGCGATAAGCTTCGCAGTGCGGGCACCGACAGCCGTGCGGCCAGACGCGCCGGCTGGCCGGGCCTGGTGCTCTTCGCCCTCATCGGATGGGCCGTCGACCTCCTGCTGCGCCGCATCCGCCTCTTCGAACGCTAGAAGCTTGCATGTTGCGGACACTCGGGCTTCAGAGCTAGCCCGCACGTAGCTCGGCCTGGATTCTAGCTGCGTAATAAGCCTCGGATAGAATCCTCCCGGAGGTAATCCTGATGGCTCGACGCCAATTCGGAGTATTCGACGGCGTGTGGCTCGTAATTGGCGCGTTGGGTCTTGCGGCCTTGCCGTACGTCGAGCGTACGGCCGCAGGCGCCTCGTCCGAGGCTCCGTTGTTCGAGCAGGCCATCCCAGGGAGCACCCTCCGCTGGTACAAGGGCAACACACATACGCACACCCTCAACAGTGATGGCGACAGCACGGCTGATGAAGTGGTGCGCTGGTATCGCGAGCATGGCTACCACTTCCTGGTGCTGACCGATCACAACTTCCTCACGGCTGTAGACGGGCTGAATGCCGTCCACGGTGCGAACGAGAAATTCCTTGTCGTCAAAGGCGAGGAAGTTACGTCGTCGTTCCAGTCGAAGTCGGTGCACGTGAACGGCCTCAACGTCTCCTCTCAGGTTGAGCCCACCAGAAACGCGGCCTCGGTCGTCGCGACCATTCAGGGCAATGTGGATGCGATCAGGAAGGCGGACGGTGTGCCTCACATCAACCATCCGAACTTCCAGTGGTCAATCACGCCTGAGGACCTGCGACAGGTGAAGAACAACCGGCTGTTGGAGGTATACAACGGACATCCGACCGTCCACAATGCGGGCGGCGGCAGCGTGCCCGGACTTGAGCAGGTCTGGGACCAGTTACTCTCGCAAGGGATCACGCTCTTTGGTATTGCCGTTGATGATGCACATACGTTTAAGCAGCCGGGGAATCCGGACGCGGCGGGGCCAGGCCGCGGTTGGGTGGCGGTGCGAGCGGCGCGACTGGAGCCGCGCGCGCTGCTCGACGCCCTTGAGCGAGGCGCTTTCTATGCATCCACCGGCGTGGAACTCGTCGACGTCAAATCAAGCGCCACCGCCTTGACCGTCGAAGTGCGTCCGCGAGGGGACTTCAAGTACCGCGTTCGGTTCATCGAAAAAGGCGGGCAGGTGCTGCACGAGTCGATCGAACCCACCGCCACCTACACGTTCAAGGGCGGCGAAGGATACGTGCGCGCGACAGTGACCGACAGCGGCGGCCGTATCGCGTGGGTGCAGCCCGTCTTCGTGAAGTAGCGCCGCCTCGTCGCGTGGCCTAGGTCTCACCGTGGGAGCCGCCGTACCAGGGATGAGTATCAGGGGCCAACGTAGCACTCGTGAATGCAGCTGAGCCTTGCTTTGGGGGCAGATGGCACACCTTTCTTACGCCCTCGGCTCTTACGGGAGCACGGGGCGGATTACAATGCCGTTTGTGAAGTTTGTAACAATTTTTCTAGTGTCAGTGGTCGCCCAGTTCTTCCTCTCGTCGCCGGCCAAGGCCCAGGACTCGGCCGCGCCCGGTGCCGCGCAAACCACTCAGATCCTGCGCGTGTTCCTGGACTGCGCCACGTGTGATTTCAACAACATCCGGCAGGACATCTCGTTCATCAACTATGTGGTGGACCGCGGCAGCGCCGACGTCCATGTGTTGATCACGACTGAGGGCACGGCAACGGGCGGTCGCGAATACACGTTCGAATTCATCGGCCTGGGTGTGTTTGCCCTCGAACGGCAGCGCACGACCTTCGTCAGCAGCGGCACCGACACCGAGGACGAGCGCCGGCGTGGCGTCTCTCGCACCTTTGCTCTGGGGCTGGCGCCGTTCCTGGTCCGCACGCCGGAAGCCGCACGTTTTTCGCTGCAGTACTCAGAGCCGGCCGCCGGCACGGCCAGCACCGCGCTCGTCCACGATCCGTGGGACTCGTGGATCTTGCGCCTCGGATCCAGCGTGGAGTTGAACGGTGAGGAACGCCAGGGCAGCAGCCGCATTCGCGCCAACGCCTCGGCGAACCGCACCACGGAGCGCTGGAAACTGTCGCTGTCAAGTAATGGAGACTTCAATACCAGCGAGTTCACCTTGAGTGACGGCCGCAAAGTAGAGAGTTCCACGGATTCCTGGAGCGTCAGCGGATCGGTGATCAAGAGCATCGGTCCCGAACACTGGGCGGCTCTGGTGCGCACCGAGGTGCGCTCCAGTACGCAGTCGAACGAACGCGTGCTTGCGCGGCAGGCCATCGGCGTGGAATGGGACCGTTATCCGTATTCCGAATCAACACGGCGCTCGCTCGTGTTCCAGTATTCGATAGGCCTCTTGAAGGCGAAGTATTACCAGACGACGCTGTTTGGCAAGACGGAAGAGACCCTTGGCGACCATCGCCTCGCGGCAATCCTCGCGCTCAGGCAACCGTGGGGCACCTGGCGTGCCTCGGCGGCGTATTCGGCGTATCTCCACGATTCGTCGAAGTACAACATCGACCTATTCGCCGATGCCGACGTGCGGTTATTCAGGGGATTCGCGCTGAATGTCGAGGGCAGCTTCACACGCGTGCGGAACCAGATTTTCCTGGCCGCCGGCACCGCCACGGACGAGGAAGTGCTGCTGCGGTTGCGCAGGCTGGAAACGGGGTATCGCTATCGGATGCTGGTGGGGTTTAGCTTCCAGTTCGGATCAATCTTCAACAACGTGGTCAACCCACGCTGGAGCGCCACCACCGGCCGGCAGTGGGGGGGCTAGCCGATCTGGGGGCCATGAGGCAGCGCCTCATCGACCCATTTCAAACGCTCGCGTTTGTTCATGCGCGTGATACGACGAGCGCACAAGTGGCCCCGACTCGACGTGTCCGAAGCCCAGGTCGAGCGCGATGCGTTTGAACTCGCGGAATTCGTCGGGCGTGTAATAGCGATCCATCGGGATGTGGGCAAGTGAGGGGCGCAGGTACTGGCCGATCGTCAGGATCTGGCAGTCTACCTCCCGTAGGTCGCGCAGGACCTCGATGACTTCCTCGGGTGTTTCACCGAGGCCCACCATCACGCCCGTTTTAGTCGGAATGTCCGGCGCCCAGGCGCGGGCGCGTTGCAGCAGCTCCAGCGCACGTGAATACTTGCCACCGGGCCGCGCCGTTCTGTAGAGGCGTGGCACGGTCTCGATGTTGTGATTGAGGATGTTCGGCCGAGCGGCCAGCACCGTGCGCAGCGGAGCTTCTTCGCCCTGGAAATCTGGAATCAGGACTTCGACCTGGCAGTCGGGCCGCACCGCGTGAATCGATCGGATGGTGTCGGCAAAGTGACCGGCACCGAAGTCAGGAAGGTCGTCCCGGTCCACTGAGGTCACGACCACATAGGCCAGCGACATGGTATCCACCGCGTGCGCGAGTTTGCCGGGCTCGTGGGGGTCAAGCGCCAGCGGCGTGCCGTGGTTCACGTTGCAGTACGTGCACGCGCGCGTACAGGTGTGGCCCATGATCATGAACGTCGCCGTGCCGTGATGCCAGCACTCGCCGATGTTGGGGCAGTGTGCTTCTTCGCAGACCGTGTGCAGGCCCAGGTCGCGCATGAGGCCCTTGATGCGGACGTAGTTTTCGGAACCCGGCGCGCGCACCTTCAGCCACTCAGGCTTCTGCTCGCGCGACAGCGGCGTTTGCCGGGCATGTCGCCCACGAATCAAGGGCAAATCAAATGTAGGCATGACAAGGCGAGTCCAACACCGTTAAGTATACTTTCGGCATGGCATCGCTGCAGATCACCTGGCTCGGCCACTCGGCGTTCCTGATCGTTACACCCTCAGGCACCCGGATTCTGACCGACCCCTGGCTGGGGAATCCCTCGTGCCCGGCACCGCTTGCGAAGGCTGAGGCACTGCTGCCGATTGACCTCATCCTCCTGTCGCACGGGCATGCTGATCACCTCGGTGACACCGTGCACGTTTCGCGGGCCGCCGATGCGCCGGTTGTCTGTCTCTTCGAGGTCGGGCAATACCTGGCGGCCAAGGGCCTCAAGCGGGTGTACGACATGGGGAAGGGCGGCACGCAGGAAGTGGCCGGTGTCCGCGTCACCATGACCGACGCCGTACACTCGGGCAGCATGATGGACGAAGGAAGGATCGTGTACTTGGGTGGCGCCGCCGGCTTTGTCCTGCGTCAATCCGGCATGCCGACGATCTACTTCGCCGGCGACACGGCGCTCTTTGGCGACATGAAGATCATCGCGGAAGTCTATCGACCCGAGATCGCGTTCCTTCCGATCGGCGATCACTACACCATGGGCCCCGAGACGGCGGCCATCGCCGCGAAGTGGCTCGGCGTGCGGCAGGTCGTGCCCATGCACTGGGGCACGTTTTCCATCCTCACTGGCACGCCCGATGCGCTGGTCGCGGACCTCGCCGGCAGCGGCATCGACGTCCTGAAGCTGAAGCCCGGCGAAACAGCGAGTTAGAGCGGCGCGCAGCTCGGGCTGATTCTCAAGCCCGAGTGGTGCCTCGGCCTTAAAGATCAGGTCGAGCTACGTGCGGAGCACGAGGAAAAAAAAGGCCGGCCGGTGTCGTGCACACCAACCGGCCCCACAGGTTCCCCTGGACCCCGGACTTACTTATTCATCCAAACATCTTCGAGCACGTTGAACGTCTGCGTGCCCACGTCCTTGCCGGCCACTGACAGCGTGACCCGGTAGACCCCGGGGCCGATGCCGCCCCCACCGCCTCCACCGAAGCCAACGCCGCCGCGGCCGCCGGCAGCCGCCGGCGTGGCGCAGGGGCCAGGGCCCGCAGATGCGGCCGGTGCCTCAGGCGCCGCCGCCTCAGGTGGGCCACCGCGGCCTTCGCGACGGCCCGCGCCGCCACCCGCCGCCGGGTTGCCGGTGAGCGCCCACTGGAACCGATTGAGTCCTGCGTTGCCCGTACTCGAGCAGGTGCGGACGTCGATACCGGTCACCGTGTGGGTGATCTTCACCAGCACGTCGGTGGCCGCCGACGGCAGGAAGTACGAGATGGCCGTGCCGCGCGGCATGTTGTCGCCGGTCCAGTACTTCGACCCTGGCACTTCCGTCTGATTGCGACGGTCGGTCTTCCACTGCACCGCTTCACGCGGTTTGTAGAGTGTGGGCGCGGTGGGGGGCGCCGCCGCCATCTGCTGCAGCGCCGTCACGTCATCCATAACCCAGATGCTGTAGCCGTGCGTCGCCAGCACTAGGTCGTTCTCGCGCGGGTGCACCACCACTTCGTCCACTCGGGTGTTGGGAATATTAGGCATGAACTTCATCCAGTTCGTGCCTTCGTTGAACGAGATGTAGAAGCCGAATTCGGTTGGCGCATACAGCAGGTTCTTCGCCACCGGATCCTGGCGAACCGAGTTGACGTTGCCGCGCGGCAGGTCGCCCACGATCGACGTCCAGGTCTTGCCGTAGTCGGTGGTTTTGAAGAGGTACGGCGTGTGGTCGTTGTCGCGGTGACCGTCCACAGCCACATATGCCGTGGCCGCGTCATACTTCGACGCTTCGATGCCCGAGATGTAGGACTCTTTATTGCGGATGGGCAGGTTCTGGCCCACTTCGGTCCACGACACACCGGCGTCTCGGCTCACCTGCACGTTCCCGTCGTCAGTGCCGACCCAGTAGATGCCGGGAATCAAGGGTGATTCTTCGAGTTCGGTCACCGTACCGAATTCGTTCTGCACGTAGCCGTCGTGCCTCGACAGGATGCACCGGTTACCTGGGCCCGCGCCGCGTCCACACGAGGGCAGACCGTACGACTGCTCCAGGATGTTGCGCTGCGAGATGTCGATGGCCTTGCCCATCCGGGGGCTGATGGTCCACGTGTCGCCGCGATTGCGCGACACGAAGAAGTGACGGCCGCCAAACAGGATGGTGCTCGGGTTGTGCGGCGAGATCCGCATCGGCGAGTTCCAGTTGTACTGCATGACCTGATCGGCCGGCAGCTCGTTGAGGATGTTGGCGCCTCCCAGCCCGCCGCCAGCTCCGCCGCCGCTACGACCCGCGCCGCCAATGCGGGGACGAATGTTGGTGGTGGTGCCGGCGGTCAGGTCGTACCGGTTGATGTTGCCGTTCTGCGATTCGGTGTAGAAGATGTTCGGATCGGTCGGGTCCACCATCGTCTGGAACCCGTCACCGCCGCCGACGCTGATCCAGTTCCACATCTGGATGTTGCCCGAACGCTGGCCGCTGGGGCCGCACCACGAGCCGTTGTCCTGAAGGCCCGTGCAGACGTTGTAGGGCCGGCGCATGTCCACGGACACGTGGTAGGGAAGGCCAACAGCCTGCAGCCGGAGCGAGTCCCAGGTGGCACCCTGGTCATAGCTGACATCGAGGCCGCCATCGTTGCCATACATCACGTGGTTACCGTTCATCGGGTTGATCCAGATCGCGTGGTTGTCCACATGACCCATGTTGGGCAGGCTGACCCAGGACTTGCCGCCATCGAGCGACTTGCGGGGGCCCACGCCGCCGACGAACACGTAGTTCTCGTTGCTCGGATCGACGCGAATCTGGCTGTAGTACATGGGGCGCTGGTTTTCGTTCGACTGGAACGTCCAGGTCTTGCCCTTGTCGGCGGACCGCCACACGCCGCTCAGCGTCGGATCGGGCGGCCCAGCCTGGCCACCACGGCCGCCACCACCCGCCTGCACTCCTGCAGGAGCTCCGGCGGGCTGCGCCGGTGCAGGCGCAGCCGTCGCTGCGGAGGCGGGCTCTTTGTCAGGCGCCACCTCAATCTGCGCGTAGATGACGTTCGGGTTCGACCGCGAGAAGTCCATGCCGATACGGCCCATCGTGCCGCGCGGCAGTCCGCCGCCGGTGACCTTGCGCCACGTCTTGCCGCCGTCTATGCTCTGGTGAATGCCGCTGCCCGGACCGCCGCCCACGAAACCCCACGCCGTCCGGCGCCGTTCGTAGGTCGCGGCAAACAGGACGTTCGGGTTTGCGGGGTCGATGACCAGTTCGGTTGCGCCGGTGTCCTGGTTCACGTAGAGCGTCTTGGTCCAGGTCTTGCCGCCGTCGACGGTCATGAAGACGCCGCGTTCTGCGTTCGGCCCGTACAGGTGTCCGACGGCCGCCACCCACACGATGTCGGGGTTGCGCGGATGCACAATCACGCGGCCAATCGACTGGGTCTCGCGCAGGCCGATGTAGGTCCAGGTCTTGCCGGCGTCGGTGCTTTTGTACATCCCGTCGCCAAACGACGAACTCTGGCGGTTGTTCGGTTCGCCGGTGCCGACGTAAATGATGCCCGCGTTCGACGGCGCCAGTGCGACGTCGCCGATTGAATGGTTGTAGTGAGCAAAGATGTTTTCGAAAGTCGTGCCATTGTTGATGGTCTTCCACAGACCGCTGACCGCGTAGCCGATGTAGAACGTGGAAGGGTTTCTCTCATCCACGGCGAGGTCGTCGATGCGGCCGCCCTGACCCGTCGGGCCAATCGAACGCCAGCGGAAACCCTGCAGGTTCGGGTCCGTGGGCTGATGGAGCATGGGCGCCGGTGCCGCGGGCGGAGCGGGCGCCTGTTGCGCGACCAGATCCCCCGCAAACGGGGCGGCCAGCGCGGCGAAGCCGGCCAGCAGTAGCCAGCGGCGCGTGTGGGTCTTGATGTGGAACATGGCAGAGTCTCCTTGGAGCGCCCGGGGAAGAACGGGAGCTAGAGGAGTCTAGCCGATTTCCTCAGCGACAGCCGCGACGGTCTGAGCTACCGTGAGTGCGGTGGTGTCCACCGTGACGTCCGCCTGCCGGTACAGCGGCTCGCGACGGGCGATGATGTCGCGCAGCGCCTCGCGCGCCTGTGGATGTTCCTTCATCGGCCGCTGGTCGCCCTGCTTCATGACGCGGTTCCAGTAGTCCACTGGCCGCGCGCGCAGCCACACCGTCACCGCGTGTCGCCGGAGGAGCGCAAACGTATCGGGTGCTGTCACCAGTCCGCCGCCGACCGCAATGACTCCGGGCCGCGCAGCCGAGAGTAGGTCAGTCAGCATCTCTCGCTCAAGCCTCCGGTAATAGTCTTCGCCGTACAGGGAAAACACTTCGCCCAGGGCCATGCCCGCGCGTTCGGCAATGACGGTGTCAAGTTCAAGGAAGGGCACTTTGAGACGACGCGCCAGTGCGCGGCCCACGGTTGTCTTGCCCGCGCCACGCAGCCCCAGCAGTGCCACCATCGGCCGACCCGCCTCCGGGCGCGGGGCCGCTACAAGCTCAGCCAGTTCCGCGCCGAGCGCGTGGCCAATCGCCGCCAGCCGGCGCAACGAAATATTGCCGCGGCCGGCTTCCACTTCCATCAGAAACCGCGGAGAGAGTGCGGCCCGCGAGGCCAGATCGCGCAGAGTGAGCCCCAGGTGCAGGCGACGTTGTCGCACGCGGCGGCCCAGGGCGTCCAGCAGCGGATCGAGTCCGGAAGGGGAGGTCACCATGCAGATATATAATGCACTAAGTGAGAAGTATAGTGCATCTTCAAACCTTGACGGTCGGCTGGGTGGACCGATATCCTGCCTGTGTTCCATGGTCACTCCAGATTCCGTTGTTTCTACCCCGGCATCGCTTTCGTTTGAACGGCATCCTTCCAGCTATCGGCACTGGAGGCTGACCTTTGATGGCCCTGTGGCCACCCTGGGCATGGACGTGCAGGAGGATGCTGGCCTCGCGCCTGGCTACAAACTCAAACTCAACTCGTATGACCTCGGGGTCGATATCGAACTCGCCGACGCGATCACCCGCATCCGGTTCGAACACCCCGAAGTCCACACTGTGGTGGTCACGAGTTTGCGTGAGCGCATCTTCTGCGCCGGCGCCAACATCTTCATGCTGCGCGGCTCCACGCACTCCTGGAAAGTGAATTTCTGCAAGTTCACCAACGAAACGCGACTGGGCATGGAGGATGCCAGCGAGCACTCCGGCCTCAAGTTCCTGGCCGCGCTCAACGGCATCTGCGCCGGTGGCGGATATGAACTGGCCCTGGCCTGCGACGAGATCATCCTGATTGATGACGCGAATTCGGCCGTGAGCCTGCCTGAAACGCCGCTGCTGGCCGTGCTGCCGGGCACCGG
>SYFT01000080.1 GCA_005799825.1 Acidobacteriota bacterium
CCACGCGCATCTTCCACCCGCCCGAGAGTGCGCCCACATCCCCATCAATCCGTGCATCGTCGAACCCGAGACCGTGCAGGACTTCACGAGCCTGGCTCTCAAGGCCGTAGCCCCCAAGATGGTCGTACTCCTCCTGGACCACGCCGAACCGCTCAAGGATGCGGTCCATCTCATCGGCGCGCGCCGGGTCGCCCATGGCGTTCTGGAGGTCCTCGAGTTCGTGGTGAAGGTCACCCAGGCGGCCGCTGCCGGCGATGGCCTCGTCCAGAACCGAACGTCCCGACATCTCCTCGACGTCCTGCCGGAAGTAGCCCACGGTGAGCTTCCTGGGCACCGTGACCTCGCCCTCTTCGGGGCCTTCTTCGCCCACAATCATGCGAAAAAGAGTGGTTTTGCCCGATCCGTTCGGCCCGACAAGGCCTACCTTGTCGCCGGGATTGAGCTGAAAGTTGGCCTCCACGAACAGGAGCTGCTTGCCGTACTGCTTGGAAATGTTGGAAAACGAAATCACGACCGTGATCCTATCGGAGTAGCGAGGAACATGTCGGGGGCCCGGGGTCCTGGAGCCGGCTTTGCTCTTTCCCCCGTACCCTGTTACGCTGTCGTTGCCGCTGAAGGTTGGCCTTCGAGCTATGCCCGCGTTGGAAGTCCTGGTTTCAGAACCCCCACGTGATCGCCTACGCAAGAGGAACGGGAGTCCGTTCCGGCTGTTCTTCCGCGAGCAACTGATCGGGCATTCAGCCTGATGAGGCGCCCGGCCCGCAGGGGTCGTCTTGGCGCAGGAGTCGATCATGGGTCGTAAACTGTACGTCGGTAATCTCCCCTACACCACCACCGAAGACGAGCTTCGTGACTTGTTCAGCCAGGCTGGTGCCGTTGACACCGTGAATGTTGTCCGTGACAACGCCACGGGCCGTGCGCGCGGGTTCGCGTTCGTCGAAATGGCGACTGATGCGGATGCGCAGAAGGCCATTGAGCAGTTCAACGAGCAGCCGATGGGCGGCCGCAACCTGGCCGTGAACGAAGCGCGTCCGAAGCCCCAGTTCGGTGGCGGCGGGGGCGGCTACGGCGGCGGCGCCGGCGGTGGCGGCAACCGTCGTCGCGAACCGCGCTGGTAACACCACGCGGCATATTCGGAGACCCGGTCGCCATGGGCGGCCGGGTCATTTGTTTTTCAGGCACGACCCAGCAAGCAGTTTCCGGAGGTCCTCAGTGAAGGTGTACTCAAAAGGCGCGCGAGTGTCACAGCCAAACTACGGACCGGGCACGGTCACTGATGCCGACACGCATCACACCGTGATCGATTTCGACAACCACGGACTCAAGCGATTCGTGACCACGATGGTGGCGCTCGCCCCCTCGAGCGAACCTGCGCCGGAGAAGGCCAAGGCCACCCGCCGCAAGAGGGCCACGAAGGCGACCAAGGCCGCCGAAGCCTAGTGCCGTGAGAGCCGCCTACCGGTAGCGCTCTTCGAGCGGTGCGGGCGGCAGCATCTCAGACTCCCAGGTGGCCAGGCGGCCTCGAAGGTCGGCGGCGGCTTCGGCCCTTGCCCCAATCAGATTTGTGCGCTCGCCAGGGTCGGCCGCCAGATCAAACAGGTACGCCCCCTCCTCGTTCTCCACGTACTTCAGATCGCCGTGCCGCACGGCCTTCTGCTGACGCCGCTGCGACACGCGCCAGAACAACGTGCGCGGAACTGATGGCGCGCCGGTGAATGCGGGCAGCAGGCTGATGCCGTCAAGCGGTCGCGCGTTCGCCGCGCCGGCAATCGCAGCAAACGTCGCGGTCCAATCCATCGTCACCGCCACCTGATCAGAGTAGCTGGCGGCCGCAATCCGCGCCGGCCAGCGCACGGCGGTTGCCACGCGCAGCCCTCCCTCGCCCACCGTCATCTTTGCGTGGCTGAACGGACCCATATGCGAAAACCGCTCGCCGCCGTTGTCACTTGTGAATACGAGCAGCGTGTCGTTCGACATTCCCGCAGCGTCAAGCGCCGCCAGCACGCGGCCAACACCGTCATCGAGACTGCGCATCATCGCGGCAAATACTTCCGGCGACCCGCCGGCCTTCCAGTCGTCCACGGAAGGACGATGGTGATCGGCGGGGCCTTGCCATGGCCAATGGGGCGCGCTGTATTGGAGGCTGAGAAAGAGCGGCGCCTCCGAACGCGTCGCGATGATGCGTTCCGCGCGCGCGGTGAGCAGGTCGGTCATGTATCCGTCGGTCGTGACTGGCTCGCGATTGTCGAAGAACAGTGGGCGCCGGTACTCTGAGTCTTCCTTCGTGAAGTAGTCGCCGCCTGCTCCGAGGAATCCATAGAACTGATCAAAGCCGTGTTCAAGCGGATGATGTTCGGGCGCCGTACCGAGGTGCCACTTGCCCACAAGCGCGGTGCAATACCCTGCGTCCCGTAGCAGACGCGGCAGTGTCGGTGGAGAAGCCGCCAGGCCGACCGGATGGGTGGTGAGCGGTTCGTGTAATCCGGCTGGGTCGCGGGCCGGGTAGCGGCCGATCATCAATGCCACACGCGTCGGAGAACACACCGGCGCTGCGGAGTACGCCTGCCGCAACACCATCCCCTCGCGTGCGATTCGATCGATATGTGGAGTCTTGTACGCCGTCGCGCCGGTGAATCCGACATCGCCGTATCCGAGGTCGTCGCACATGACGAGGATGATGTGGGGACGACGGCTCAAGCGGCGCCATGCGCAGCCGGCCCACGCTCCCACGGCGGCCAACGTTGTTGAGATCGCAAGCGCCGACTGGAGAAACTCACGCCTGGTGAAACTACCCATGACCGGTGCCGGGCATTGTGCCATGGGGGCACCTAAGCCACAGACCTGGTCCGCTCTGTCGCGAGAATCCAACAATCGGACAGATCGGAATTCTCCCGGACGTCGTGGCAGAAATGCCGTACCCGCCGGTCATGGTAACAATGCTCGCCATCGCGTCGTCGACCGTGGTTGCCGCCAACGCCTCGCGAACGAACCGGGTCGTGCCGCCTGTATAAAGCGCGATCGAGGCCCCCACGCTTCCGAAGGGGCCGTTCGCCGGTCGGTAGGCCAGCTGCGCTCCGAACGCCGGTTGGCCATCGGCGCTGCCGAGGCCGGCCGTCGTGTTTCCCATGCCAACACCGATACGGAAGTGCCCACTCGAGAATGGTGCGGCTCCGCTACAGACCTGAGCCTCTGCGGCACGGCTGGTCATCGTGATGGCCAGCGCGAGGGCCAGCGAAAGGGCCACAGGCGAGGTCGGCATCACTCACCGCGCAAAGAGGGGAATCGACTGTCGACGCTAGATGCCGCCCCCCGCCTTCTTCTTCGCGTCCTCAATATTTTTCTTCTCGTCCTCGCGCGCCTTCAGGCGACCGTCGAGATTTTCCTGCATCTTGAGGCGCGGGACGCCGTCTTTCCACCAGTCGGGCGCGTCCGCACCCTTCAGGTGATGGTCGAAGAACTCTTTCATGCGCACCGTGTAGTCCTGCATGTTCGCCGGACGCGCAAGACCATGGTTCTCACCGGGATACTCAAGCATGACCACCGGCTTATCGAGGCGGCGCAGCGTGTTGAAGTACTCCACCCCCTGCGTGAAGTCCACGGCGCCGTCCAGGTCGTTGTGCAGGATGACGAGCGGCGTCTTCACCTTCGCGGCGTGATACACGGGTGAGTTGCGCGTATACGCCTCCCAGTTGGCCCAGGGCCCCGTGGTGAAGCGGCCCTGGCTGCTCTCGAAGATGGAGCCGTTGGTGCCGCCGCTGTTCTTGTAGATGATGCTGTACATGCTGATCATGTTGGTCAGCGGCGCGCCGGCGATGGCTGCGGCAAACACATCAGACTGCGTGATCGTGAACGCTGTCTGGTACCCACCCCACGAGTGGCCGTGCAGACCCACGCGCTTCGCATCCACGACACCAGTCGCCACCGCCGCCTTCACGGCCGCCGGCAACGTCCACGCGGCCGACATGCCGGGGTCGTTGATGTAGTACTTGATGTCGGGCTGCAACACCGCATACCCATTGCTGGTGTACGCCTGCCGGCTGAAACCGCTGGTCGTCGGCCGGCCGTACTGGTTGTGCCCCCGGGTCAGGCGCTCGTAGATGTAGACGATCGTGGGATACGTCTTGCCCTTCTCATAGTTGGCCGGCAGGTACAGCGAGGCCTGCAGACGCTCGCCCTTGTCATTCTTGAACTCGATGAGCTGAGCGCCAGCCGACCACGCCAGTGACTCGGCCTCTGGGGCCATGTCCACAATCTTGCGACCGGCCGTCAGCGTCGCATCCGTCACGAACACCTGCGGTGCCACCGTGGGGGTCTCCTTGTGATAGAGCCAGGTGTCACCCTTCTCAGCCTTCTGCAGACCCGCGATCAACGCGTCTTCCCACAATAGCATCTTGAGACCGGTCTTGCCGGGCTCGAGGATGCCGTAACCTGCGCGCTTGGTCCACTCGCCCATCACTGAGAAGTACTGCGGCTTGGACAAATCAATGCCGCGCTCGTCCTGGTAGATCCCGGGCACCCGACCCTGGTAGCGAATTGAATCCTTCTTGCCGTTCACCGTCAGGTTCACGGCCGCCTCCGTGCCAGACACCGGCACCCTCCAGATGTCCCAGCGATCCGAAATCAGGACGTACTGGTTGTCGGACGTCCAGCCCATCGCCTGCGTCGGCGGGTCAATGATGTTGTGATCGTCTTCGACGTTGATGAATGACGTCGGCACTTTCTCCGTGATGTTGCGAGCCACGCCGGTGGCCACGTCGAACACATGGAAGTGTTTGTTCTCGTAGTAGAGGAACTTCGTCGTGTCCGGCGACGCCGTATTGGCCCAGCGCAGGTTCTTCTTCACCACGGTCTTACGGCCGGTCTTGGTGTCGATCGCGTAAACATCGCGGAAGCTCTGGCCGTTGAGGTTGGCCATCAGTTCGTACGCGGCATCACTCGTGCCGATGGCCCACTGACCGCGGCCCGTGATCTGAATATCCGGCACCTCATCGTCAGCGATGCGCACCATGGTGTTGTCGCCTGGCCGATACATGGTCACGTAGTTGAAGCTGCGGTCCTGACTCTCCTGGACGCGCTGCGCCGACTGCAGACGCGGATCCTTGTAGTGCCACACCACGAGATTCGGCCTGGCTTCGGGGTCCGGCGCCGTCGCCGGACCGGCACCGCGCGCACCTGGCTCGGCGGCGTCGGCGCTCTCGGCGGGAGCCCCGTTGCCACGACCCGCGGGACGCGGCACCTTCGTCAACTCGGCAATGCCGAAGATCAGGGCATCACGGCTTTCGGTCCACATCGGCGCACGGTTGCCGCTGATTGACATCTCGGCCGGGAACGTCTTGTCCTGCTTGGGGTCGTACATCACTTTTTTCGGAGTGCCGCTGCCAAAGCCCGTGAAGCCCATGACCGAGAAGAGCCGCTCACGATAGGCGCGGTCGTCGGTGCCCTTCAACATGGAAACGGCGTCGCCTTCCTCCGTCCAGGCCATGCGCTCGTAAAAGGCCTTGTCGGTTTCGAGCGAGGTGATCGTGCCCGCCGACATGTCGCGAATCTGCAGGCCGTTGCCCGCCTGATCGGCGGCGTCGATGTTCAGCGCCAGGTACTTGCCGGACTTGTTGAAGCCAAACTCAAACACGTTACCGACGTTCAACTCGGTGCCCGTCTTCAGTTCACGCAGAATCATGTCTGTGCCGCGCGGCCGCGTGTCGCGGGGGGCATCCGCGGCCGGCGCCGGGCCGGCGCCACGTCCTGCGGGAGCCGCACCGGAACCAGCAGCGGCGTCGGGACCGTACCGATGCATCGCAATCCAGCCGCCCATCTCACCGTTGAAGGCGAAGCGACGGACTTTGGGTACGCTCACGTGTTCGCCGTTCGACAGGTTCACAATGAGGGTCGACGCCTGAATCGGCCGTCGCGCCCGGCGGGCCGCCTCGGCTTCCTGACGCGTCAGCGACGTGGACATCGCAAACCACATCGAGTCGCCTGAAAAAGACATCTGGCCGGCGGCTTCGCCCGCCGGGAACTTCCACTCCTGCGCGCCGGTGGTGCTGCGTACAGTCACTTCGCTGTTGCCCTCAAGCGGCGCCACGCGATAAGCAAACCACTTGCCGTCGGGCGAGAGACTTGCGGCGGACATCGCGCGGAATGACAGGATGTCGTCGAGCGACATGGTACGTTTGCTGGTGTTCTGCGCCGAAACCGGCACGAACACGGCAGCCACAAACACCAGGGGAAGAGCGAGAACGACGCGGCGGCGCATCCGTTGCATGACTGGACCTCCAAAAAGACGTTCGAGACGGGAAACCGGTGGAATAGTAGCAGTACTCGGGCTGGTTAGCCGACACGTCGACCGCCGAGTTTCTTGAGCCGGCGCAGAATCCAGCGCACGAAGAATGTCAGCGTGACGAGCATCACCAGCACCATCGCGGCCGCCACAAACGGATACTGGGTAGCGAACCACACAAGGATCAGCGCTGCGCTGTCTTCGACGAGGCTCAAGCCGATGTTGGACGCCGGCTCCGGTGAGGCGCTCACCGCCGCGCGCATCGCGGTTTTACCTGAATGCGCCAGCAGCGCGAGCGTGGAACCCGCAGCCCCGGCGGCCAGCTGCCAACCCGGGTCAAGCGCCGGCAACGCCCCATAGGCCAGCAACCCCGCAACCGGCACCCGGACGAATGTCTGAAGGACGTTCCAGACCAAATCGACCAGCGGCACCTTGTCGGCCACGAACTCAATTGCAAACAGGGCAGTGCAGGCGCCAATCAGCCACCAGCTCTGGATGATGCCCAGGTCTCCGGGCAGCACCACGAGGCCGGCGCGCGACACCAGGCCAAGCGTCGCCACAGTCCCGTACACGTTCAGGCCTGCGGCGAAACACACCGCCACCAGAAAAGCCGCTACGTGTTCCGGGGACATCAGCGGCGTTCCACCTTCAGGTAAATGGGGCCCACACCGAGTGTGGCCACCAGGGCGTAGGGGCCCCACCCGGCACGGTTGGTCACAAGGAAGCGCGCGTGTTCACCAGGCTTCAGGTCGATGGCGACGTTTTTCCAGACGAGTGTGTTGTGCAGTCGCATGCGGTGCTCGCCGGCAGGCACGTCCTTCGTCACGGCCTCGCCGTTGACCAACACCGCAAACGGCTCTCCGTCGAGCGTGGCAAATACCTGGCGAATTCCGATGTCGTCCGGCGACTGACGGGCAATCGTGAGGGCCGCGTTCACCTCACCATCCGCGCTGCCGTGACTGCATCACCCATCTGCAGTCGATCAACCACGTCCATGCCACGGACCACGCGGCCAAGCGCCGTGAAGTCGCCCTCGTTGTGCGGCTGTGGCGTGCTGCCCAGCGTGTAGCCCGCCCGGCCGGTGTCGAGTCCAGACGACGCCCACGCGAGATTGGCGCGCGTGAGCCCCAAGCGGCTCACTTCGTCGCGCAGCCGATTGGCGCCGCGAATGGTGGCCTGTTGCACCACGAAGTTCGGCACCACGCGACTGAACACCGTGCCGACGATGGCTCCGGACTCGGTGAGGCGAACGAACTCCTCCATGCCCAGCGGCGATTCACCGGGATACAGCTCCAACTCGATCTCGCCCCTCGGTGTGGTCCACACCGCGCGAGGCGCTGACGCACCGCTGTACGCGGTCACAATCCAGCGTTCGGCGATGGCGCGATAGTCGGCATCGGTGCGCGCTGGAGCCGGCTGCGAGGGCGTCGCAGGGCCGGCCTGACGTCCACCAGCAACTGGCGGCGCAGGAATGAGCAGGTCTTTCATGGTCGGGTCGGCCACCAGATTGTCGAGGAACTGCTGGCCGATAGGGCCCATCCGCCGCAGCGCCTGAGTGGCCGATGTTCGGATCGCGAGACTTGGATCCCGCACGAGTGTGGCGGCGGCGTCGAGCGCCAATGGCGGCGCGAGTTGGGTCAGCGGAGTGAACGCTGTCAGGCGAAGCGCGGCAGGCTTCGACGCTGCGGTTGCCGCAGCGAGTCGCGGCGCCACCTGACCTACACGACCTTTGTGCCGGCCAAGAATCTCCGCCGCTGACACTGACAACCACGTGTCGGGGTCGTCGAGTGCGGCCAGCACCACCCCAAACGACTCCTCATCGTCGTACGCATCGAGCGCGCGCAGGGCTTCGGTGCGCACACGACGGTCGGTGTCCTTGGTGCCGGCGCGCAGCCGTGCGGCAGTCGCCGCGCGGTCGACGACGACAGCGGCTGGCTCGACGGCGGGGGTCACTCCCGGTGGCGGCGTCGACGTGAGCGCGGGTGGCAGCGCCAGTCCACGCATGGCCCAGAACCTGACGTCGGGTGACGGATCCTCACTGAGTTTCAGAAGGTGCGGCACGGCGGCAGAATTGCGCGGTCGGAACAGGGCCCACGCGGCGCGCCACCGGACTTCGATGCTTGGCGAAGTCGTCCACCTCACAATCGGCGCAATGTCTTCGCGGGTTGTATAACGCCCCATCGACAGCAGCGCCTCTCCCACCACACCCTCTGTGGCAGCCGCACGAGTAGCGTTCGTCAGATACTGGGCCAACGCCTTCCAGGCTTCTGGCGTCCTGATTTTGCCGAGCGCGCGCGCGGCTTCACACGCTACGGTCGTGTTTGGGTTGGCCAGAAGCATCTGTGCCAGCCAGGGGATGCCAGCGGGGTCCTTCAGTTGCCCGATCGCGAAGGCGACAGTCGCGACAATGTCCGGGTTCTCATCACGCCGCAGTGGGTGGAGCAGCACGCTCCCGCGCGGGTCGGCGATGCGGCCGACCGCCACCACGGCCCGGCGTTTGACCTCGGGATGTTTCGACTGAAGAAAGCGCGTGAGCGCCACTTCATCAAACTGCCGGGTGTCTTCGAGCTTCACCAGCAGCGCGATATCCACAATGTCTGCCTCGGCGAGAGGCGGCCGCTGGCTCGCGGCGGTTCCCATCAGGTGGACGAGCGCGACGATGGCAAGTAGCAGCCCGAGTCGAATTCGTGTCATGTCACTTCATTTCTTGTTGATGAAGGGCACACCGTCGGTCATCCACTTCGGCGCCGGCGCGCCCTTGAGATAGTGGTCGAAGTACTCAAAGTACCGCACGGTCAAGTCCTTGCGATTGGCCATGCCTCGCAGGCCGTGTCCCTCACCGGGATACGCCAGCATGAACGCACGTTTGCCGTTGTAGCGCAGAGCATTGTAGAAGTTCATGCCTTCGGTGAACGAGACCGTCGGGTCTGCCGTGCCATGCATGATGAGGAACGGCGATGGTGCATCCTTCGCATGCGTGAGCGCCGACTCGAAACGGTAGAGTTCGGGGTTGTCCCAAGGGGACACACCCCAGCGGCCCTGGCCATAGATGTAGTAGTCGTTGCCGTTGGCGCCGCTGCCGCCGTTCACCTGATACGTCCAGCCCCAGCTCTGGCTGAAGTCCGATGTGAGATCGGTCACGCCGGCGCCCATGCCGACGGCGGCAAACATTTTGGAACGCGTGCCGATGAATGCGGCGCCTTCACCGCCGTAGCTGTGGCCGTGTACGCCGATGCGTTTCGAGTCGGCGTACCCCATCTCAATAACCTTCTTCACCGCGGCTTCCACGCACTCGAGCATGTCGCTGTGTGATGAGCCAGTCCTGAAGTGGATGTCGGGCAACATGGTGATGTACCCGTGACTCAGGGCCTGGGTCGGCATGCTGCCCATGCCGGTGAGATACGACGGCGCGCTGTAGCGATGCATGTTCTGGGAGTTCTTCTCGTAGAACGTCACGAGCATAGGCCGCTTCTCGCCCGTCTTGTAGTCGTCGGGAAGCGCGAGAATGCCCTGCAACCTCATACCGTCGCGGTTCTTGTAGTCAAACAACACGCGGCGGCCCCACTGGTATTCGGCCTGCTGGGAATTAACGTCGGTGATCTTCTTCGACTCCTTGAAGTTCGGGCCAGACACGCGCAGATCGGGGAACTCCGTGAACGTCTGCCGCGTGAACAGGAACGTGTCGGCCTTGGCGGCTTTGGCTGGTGTGCTGAACACGGCATCCTCAAAGATCACCTCGTTCAGTAACCCGTCCGGCGTCAGTTCGTAGAAGCCGGCCTTCTTCGTGTATTCACCATAGGCCGACAGGGTCAGTGGTTTGGCGAGATCGATCGTGCCGCGCGGTCCGACGGCGAGCGGATCGATCGGCTCGGTGCGCGCGTATCGGAAGCGCACTTCACCTTTGCTGCCGACGCCGTTCGTCAGGTTCTTGGGCGTACTACCGTCGAGGGGAAACTGCCACAGGTCGTAGCGATGCTGCACGAGTACCGATTTACCGTCGCTCGAATAACCGGCCAGCCCATACGAGGGCTTCGGGCCGGGGTAATCAAACTCCATGTCCATAAAACTGACGGCGTTTGAACCGCCGAGTGTGCGGGTGGCGGCAGCGTCAAGGTCGTACGTCTGGAACTTGTTGTCCTTCCAGTACAGAAAGTGATGTCCGTCTGGAGAGATCCCGAACACGTGCGCGCCGGTCAGTTGGTTTTTGAGGATGAGCGCGCGCTCGCCGGTGGCCGTGTTGACCCGGTAGAAGTCTGCGGCCGGGCGCTTGTAGTCGTGGATGTACCCGCGCGTATCGCGCCCCACGGCCCATCGGCCATCCTGCGCCACCTCCAACTCGCGCATCGTCTCGTCGGTCAGCCTGATGACTTTGGCTGCCGGCACATCGAAGGCCGTCCGGAAGGTGAAGTTCCTGTCGGCCTCGGCGCGAATCATCTGCTGCGACTGGATACGTTCGTCCGTGCTGTTCCAGACATCCACGTTGGCGAGTTCGTCGGTGCTTTTGCTCGTGGCCGAGTCGGCCGCTTCCACCTGATCCTTGATCCCGAAAAATACCCGCTTGTTGTCGTCGCTCCACGCGAGGGCGGCACGATCGCTCACGACCCAGTCTGTCGGCAGACCTGCGGTCTTGGCCGGGTCCAGGATCACAGGCACGGCGACAGTGTCACCCAGCACCGTCTGCACGGCCGGATACGCCACAAGCACGTTCGTGCGCTCACGCATCTTCTCCACATCGGCGCCCTTGAGCACCGCCAGTGCTGAGCCATCCTCGCTCCACGTCAGCCGGTTGTAAGACTTCGCGTCATTATCCAAAGTCGTGATGCGCCCGCTCCTGGTGTCGAACACGAACAGTCCGTTGCCGTCCTTGACGGCGGCGTCCACCGTGTAGGCGAGCAGGTCACCCGGGCGATTAAACATGATGTCGCCTACGCTACCCAGAAGCTGATCGCGACCGGTGGTGAGATTGTGCAGGACGACGTCCACGCCTCTCGGGCCAGACGGAGCAGCTGTGGCACCCGCTGCCGGTGCGGCGGGATCGGCGGCATCGCCACCTGCGGCACCCCGACCGCCAGCCGGCGTGGGTTTCCGCCGGCGCAGAATTAAATGACTGGAATTCGCAGCAAACGTAAACGACTGAATGTCCTGCCACGATTTGATCGCGCCCGTCTCTAGATTCCTCAACTCGACCCGGCGCGGCTCCGCAGGCGGCGCCGCGGCATCCGACGCCGGTGCGCCACCGATAGCCCCGCCCCGTCCTCCCCGACCGCCGCGGCCGGCGGTGTGATTCACGTGATAGGCAAACCACCGGGAGTCGGCCGCAAAAGCTCCGCCCGTGCCGTTCGCGACTTCAACGTTCTGACTCGTAGCCAGGTTCAATAAGTGCAGGACCGGCTTGGTCTCAGTCGGCGCGATGTTCGTGAGTGCTACGCCGTACGTCACCCACTTGCCGTCGCCGGACATTTCCTGGCCGCTGATGCTGCGCCAGCGCGTGTAGTCTTCAATACCCAGCGGCTTTTTTGCGGGCGCCTGCGCACCCACCCACCCATAGGCCGAGACGAAGGTGAGAGCAAGAACGAGAGCGGTACGTCTGGCGGACTGAGTCACTGGCATCTCCTTGCGCCAGATTATAAGTCCAGGGTCCAGGGTCCAGGGTCCCCCAGTTTCCACCTTCGCTCCTTCGGAGCTCCGGCGGACAAGCCCCAGTTCCCCAGCTATCTACGGTAGACTCGACGCGAGGGGAGACTGCTATGAACACGAATGCTTCGCTGGTCGGCACATTCGCACTCGCCATTACCCTGTCGGCCTCGTCTGGGATGCGTCCCACGGCACAAGTACCAGACCTTGGCGTCTCGGCGAAAGATGGCGTGGTTGTCTCCTCATCGGATATCGCGTCCGATATCGGCGCAGCCGTCCTGAAACGCGGCGGCACGGCTGTTGACGCGGCCGTGGCCACGGCATTTGCCATGGCCGTCACGTACCCAACCGCCGGCAACATCGGTGGCGGCGGATTCATGATCGTGCGCACCGCCGATGGCGCGGCCACTACGTTTGACTATCGCGAGCGTGCGCCCGGCAAATCGACTCCGACGATGTATCTGGACGCGAAGGGTGAAATCGTCCGCAATCTGACGGCCGCCGGCTATCTCGCACCCGGAGTGCCCGGCACCGTGCGCGGCATGGCACTGGCCCATTCCCGTCTCGGCAAGTTGCCATGGAAGGACGTGGTCCTGCCGGCGGCAACCCTGGCACGCGACGGATTCGTGATGTCGGCGTCGCTCGCCGGCGGCCTGAATCGCGAAGTGGCCGGAGCAATGAAAGCGTTCAAGGGATCGGTGGCCGCGTACGCGAAGCCGGACGGCACGCCATGGAAGGCGGGCGACCGCATCGTGCTCGGGGACCTCGCAAAGACGCTCACGGCCATCGCCGTTGAAGGCCCCGACGCGTTCTACAAGGGTTGGATCGCCGATCTGATCGACCAGGACATGGCGGCAAACGGCGGCCTGATCACCAAAGCGGATCTCGCGTCGTACGAAGCCAAGGAACGCCCGGCGGTGCGCGGCACCTTCCTCGGATTCGACATCATCTCAATGCCGCCGCCCAGTTCAGGCGGTATCGCGCTGATCGAAATGCTCAATATGCTTGAGGCCCTGGAAATCCAGAAACTGCCCAGGCTCTCGGTCGAGGCCATTCACCTGACGACCGAAGTGCGCCGGAGGGCGTTCCTGGACCGCGCCCGCTTCCTGGGCGACCCCGACTTCATCCAGGTTCCGATCCCAACGCTCATCTCAAAACCCCACGCTCGCGAGCAGATCGCCACCATCAGCAAGACGAAGGCCTCGTCTTCGGCCGAGCTTGGGAAGGACATTCTGACAATGCCCGCTGGTGAGTCGGAAGAAACGACGCACTTTTCGGTGGTGGATCGCGCCGGCATGGCGGTGTCGAACACGTACACGCTTGAGGGCGGCTACGGCTCGCACCTGGTGGTGCCGGGCACGGGCTTCATCCTGAACAACGAGATGGGCGACTTCAACAAGAAGCCCGGCACGACGAATCTGACAGGCGACATCGGCACGCCCGCCAACATCATTGCGCCGGGCAAACGCATGCTGAGTTCGATGACGCCTGTCATCGTGGCTCGTTCGGGCAAACTTGTGCTCGTCACGGGTTCGCCCGGGGGACGCACGATCATCAACACGTCGCTCGACGTGGTGCTTGGAGTGGCGGCGTGGGGACTGACCGGCGTTGAGGCCGTGGCCGCACCGCGCATGCACCACCAGTGGCTGCCCGACCGGCTGTCGATTGAAGCCAACGGCGTCTCACCGGCCACGCTCGACGCGTTGATCGCGCTCGGGCACGACGCACGCATGGGCGGCACGCAGGGGTCAGCGCAGACCATCTGGGTGCATCCGAACACGGGCATCTTTTTCGGCGTGCCTGACAAGCGCTCTCCCGACGCAAAAGCCAGCCGGCGGGAGTAGCCCTCATGGGTGTTCGAACGGGCGCGTGCCTGATGGCGCTGTACGTGGCGGCAGCCGTGGCCACCCCGCTCTCGGGCGCCCCATAACTGGGCCAGGCCCTGCCCGAACGGCAGTTGCCCGTCTTCAGGACCGACTCCCACTTCGTGCGTGTGGACGCCTTCCCCACCGAGAGGGACGGCTCGATCACGCGCGGCCTCGCGGCCGAAGACTTCGAAGTCACCGAAGACGGCAAACCGCAGCGCCTGGATTCGGCCGAATACATCGAATACGAACGATGGTCTGCCAGGATCGATCCGCCGTCCGTGGAAACCCAGCGTGAATCGTGCCGCCTCGCGACCGATCCCCGGTACCGGGTCGTCGTCGTCTACGTGAACCGCCTGAGCCGTTCAGCGCCCGACACATTCAGCAGCCGCTGGTGGATATGTTGACCCGTGAAGTGGGCCCCCGCGATCTCTATGGCCTGTTGGTGCCACACCACGAGGCAAGCGATCTGGTGCTGGGCAAATTGACGCCGGCCGAACAGGCGCGCCTCAGCCGGTTCCTCTCGATCATGGATCACAGCAGCCCGTTTGAAATGGACCCGGTCGAGCAGAAGCTCTTCGCGTGTTTCGGGACGGGCAGCGTCCAGCGGTGGCGCCTCGACAATCTCTATCGCGACCTCGAGGCATCATCACCATCCTCGGCACGTTACGAGACGAACGCAAGGGCCCAGTGTTTGTCTCCGACTCCATGCCGGGCGTCGGCGGTCAGCGGGATGGTGCGAGCGGCAATTCGTCTCGCTCCTCGATGCCGCAGGGCCAGCCGCCAATTTCGCGTGTCATGCCCGGCACCACCGGGCTTTCACTTCGTACCTACAATCCCACGCAAGGGGTGAATACGTGCGAGCTGCTGGCGCGCGAAATGCCCATCCACAGTCCCGATCGTTACGACGATCTGATCCGCCTCGCCCGCCGCATGAACGTGGCCATCCATCCCGTCAGCCCGATTCGACTCACCGCCTCGTCCAGCGTGTTCAGCTGGTCGGTGCTGCGACCGGTGGCCGACGAGACGGGTGGCATCGCGGTGGTCAACGTCAACGACATGCCGGCGTATTACCTGCTGGGCTATCACACCAGCAACACGAAGTGGGACGGGCAACGCCGCGAGATCAAGGTGCGCCTGAAATCCTCAGGCAAGACTGTGCGCGCCCGCCGCGAATACCTGGCGCCGAGCGCGGCCGACATAGCGGCCATCCGCGCAGCCGCTGAAGCGCCGCCTCGGCCGACCAGTCCCACACCGATTGAGCGAGCGCTGGGAGTCCTGGCGCGTCAAAGAGACGCTGTGGGGGTGCATCTGCAGGCAGCCCTGCGGGAGCGTGCGCTGGCTGTCGCCGTCGAAGTACCGCTGGGCACCGCCACATCGGGCGGATGGTACGACGGCGCAGACGTGGAAGTCTCTGCAAGCACCGAGGGGAGCCCGGCCGCAGCGGTCCCGGTTAGCGCCAGCATGACCGCGACCACAACAATGCGAACCGGGGCGCGTGGTGCCGAAGTCCACCTACCAGCTACCAGTCGCAGCCGGTGATGTGGGGCCCTGGCAAGTACGAGTACTCGTCAAGCGCGGCAACGAGACGCTGGAGGATCGCGCGCGAGTCGTTCTAGACCTAGCAACGGCGCTTGGTGAGCCGTTGCTGTATCGGGCGGCGTCACCACCCGCGGCGCCGTACGTGCCTGTGGCTGATCGCCAGTTTCAGCGCAACGAACGGACGCGGGTGGAGTGGCTCGTGTCCTCACCCACACCCATCAGGCTGAAGGCGCGACTGTTGCAGACCACCGGCCACCCACTCACCTATGCGCTCCCCGTGGTCCCTGAAGAACGCAGTGGATCGACACTGGCGCGAGTGGACATGACGATGACGTCGATCGCGGCCGGTGACTACCTCATCGAGCAGACGACCGAATCGAACGGCCAGAAGCAGACGACGCTGCTGGCGATACGCGTGTTGGGATAGCGAAAAAGACGTCGGGTGTCTTTTTCGCGGTCACCAACCCCGACGCTGCCTCAACCACCAGCGTGCCGCTCTCGCCAAACCGTACGCGGATGAGCTGCGGCTGACGGTAGCTGTAGAACACCCAGGCCGTCGCGGACTCGGCGCTCAGGGCGACGGGCGCGGTGGGCACGACGCGGAAACCCGCGAGTCGGCGCGGGCCCCAGATGTACTGCAGCACCGGGCCACCACGCTCAAAGCGCAAGCGGATGGTCACGGCAGGGTCATCCTGCACGATGGCGGTGCCCAGCAACTCTACTTGCTGATATTCGCCAAACTGGGCGCGCCACTGCTGCCAATATCGCGACTGGTTCATCTCCACCGTGGCGAAGGGCCGGCCATCTTCGAACTTGAAGGCTTCGTAGATGGGACGGAAGTCACCTTTGGCTGCCGACTCGATCAAAAGCAGCGTCCGTTTTTCAAAGTCAGCAAATCTGCCGCCGGCCGGCGTGAACGTTCCAACAGACCCGAACAGCGTGGGGTCGTCAGCTTCGATGTCGATCGCCGCAGCGGTGGCGCGCACCACAAACCGTGCACCGCTATCGGTCATGTAGGTTCCCGTGAGCGCGTCGCGCCGCACCTTGGATACTTCAACAGCCACAGGCGGCATCACCACGGGCGCGTCGTTGAAGTACAGCGCCTCGAGTTGCCGTGGCGCGAGTTGGGTGGCTGGAATCACTGGCTGATTCGACATCGCAATGATCACCACACCCTCATCGACATAGCGGCGGAAGTCTGTGAAGAAGAATCCGTTGCCGCCGTTGTGTGTGACTACAGTGCCACCGCGCCGCGACGTCTGCACACCCCAGCCGTAAGCGTATCGCTCGCCGCCAGCGGACGGCACATAGCCCGTCAGATACTTGGTGCGAGCGTCAGCCGAGAGGACCTTCGAGGACTCGAGTGCCAGGTGCCAGCGATATAGATCGTCGAGGCTCGCGTGGATGCCACCATTGGCGCGCAGATACCAACCTGGACCATCCGGCAGCCAGCCATTCTTGTAGGTCCGCCCCCACACCTGGCCGTCGGCGCGGTACCCGATCGGGAGCCGCGTGAGGGGCCACGCCGGTGCCTGATAGCCAGTGTCGGCCATGCCGATCGGCAAAAACAGGTGCTCGCGGAGGAATGCTTCGTATCCCTGCCCTGATACCCGTTCGACAATCGCACCAGCGAGTGCGAAGCCTTCGTTCGAGTACTCGAACTGTTCGCCAGGCTCCGCCACCACCAGTGAGGCAAGCACTCGCGCAACGAGCGCGTCGCGTTCGATCGGTTCGTCGTCCATCCCACCGAGATCGCTCGAGAACCCAGCGGTGTGCGTGAGCAGGTGATGAATGGTGATGCCGGCTTTGTCTTCGGGCACGCCGGGCAGGTATTTCGAGATCGGATCTGACGTGTTCAACTTGCCGGCCATTTCGAGTTTCATGATGGCCGCGCCCGTGAACTGCTTGGTCACTGACCCGATGCAGGAGACCATGGCCACCGTGTACGGCAAGCCTGTTTCTCGATTCGCTAAACCATAGGCTTTCTTCAGCACTATCTTTCCGTCGGTGGCCCAGTTGCCGCCCTTGGGGACCGAGGCGATCAACACAGCGCCTGAAAATCCATGGGCGGCAAGACGCGACAGGTAGTCGTCCACACGCGCGGCTTCAGCGCCTTGCCGGACTTCGTCAGTGCCCAATGCCGACAGTTGACCCTGTGCCTGCACATGGGCGGCCGCCGCCGCGAGCCCAAGTGCCACCGCCGTCGCTGCCACAATCGTTGTGATTCTCGCCATAACTATTCGTTGCGTATCCCCTTCATGGTATTCTGCTCGCCCGAATTCTCCCGCGGAACTGTCATGGTACTGAGCAAGACTGAACTTGTCGCGTCTCTGCACAACGAAGCCCGCATTCTGCTAGATCTGGCGGGCACAATTCACCGCGCGAAGCTGGATTACCGCCCCACGCCGAAACAGCGCGGGACGTTTGAGTTGCTGAAGTACTGATCGATGATGGGACCGACCATGGTCGATATCGTCAAGGCCGGCACATTCAATCCGACCGCATGGACAGCTGCGGAGGAGACGACCAACGCGCGGGACTTCGATCAGGCGCTCGCGGCGATCGCGGCGCAGTCTGAGGCTTCTGCCCCGATGCTGGTCGGCATGTTCGACGCCGACCTGTGGTCGGAGATGGAGTTCTTAGGCGCCAGGGGCACGCGGGGTGCGGTCCTCGTCAACCTCGTGCTCTCCAGCTGTGCGGCTTACCGGACGCAGCTGTTCCTGACGGCCTGCGGCCGCGAAGAGTTGAGCACGATGCACCTCTGGGGCGGCAAGGACTCATGACGTCACAGCCGGGGCCTCCCGGCAGCCTACTGAACCTCGACGCCTCGCGTCCACCTATCGAACCGGTGGACGCCGCGACGCTCGTCTTGCTGCGCGATGGTACCGACGGTATCGAGGTTTTCTGCGTCGAGCGCAATCGCAACAGCCGCTTCATGGGCGGAGCGCTGGTGTTCCCAGGAGGGAGAGTGGATGCGGGTGACCGCGATCCAGCCTGGGACCCACTGCTGTTGGCTCCCCATGCGCGGACGAGCGCCATCAGTGGGTCGAGCGGGCTGCGACGGGACCTGGCGGTCGCCGCCTGTCGCGAGTCGCTGGAAGAAGCGGCGATCCTTCCCGTCAACGGAGTTCTGTCCCACAACGAAGCGCTCGAGTTGCGAGTCGCGCTCGCGTCGAGCGTCGAGGCTCTGCGCGATGCGCTGACCATGCGCAGGCTTTTGATCGACATCGGATCACTCATCCCCTTCGCGCGATGGGTCACACCGGCGGCTGAAGCGAGGCGATTCGACACGCGGTTCTTCATGATGCGCACGCCGCTGTGCCAGGATGGCGCGCATGACGAGTACGAAACGATGGCCAGTGTCTGGGCCACACCTCGCGAGGTGCTCGCGCGTTGGGAGGCTCGAGAGGTGCAGATGGCGCCACCGACGCATCACACGCTGCTGCGGCTCTCGAGGAGCGGCACAGTCGATGACGCACTTGCTCTCGCAGAAACTGCGCCGCTCGACCCCGTCTGCCCTGCGCTCATGACCTACGACGGCACGCTCGCGCTGACGCTACCGGGCGATCCCAGTCATCCGCAAACCGGCCGCATCGTCGAGGGAAAGACGCGGTACGTGCTGCGTGATGAGCAATGGCGTCCTGAGGAGCCGTCGGCGATCGTATAGGCCAGCATCATCTTTGCAATCACTCAACCGCGCGTGAGCGTTCCCTTCGAAAAGGGCACGATCGCCACGATATCCGAGAAGCCGGCAAGTGCGATGCCGTTCTCTTGCTTTTGCAGACATCCGAACAATCACGCATGCCGAACACACAAATAGAGCCGACGCACCAATCGTCTCGTGCCATCGTGTCGCCGTTGCGAGCGGCTCATCAGTGTGTCAGACTCCGTTTGTATCAATCGCACGGAAGGTTTTCTGCATCGAACGGCGGCATAAGACGTCCTATTGGCAGAACTCATCACGCAGGAGGAACGAGCCAATGATGAGCAACATAGCTATCCAAGCGAAACTATTCTTTGAAGCATGCGAGACTGGGAAAGGATGGGAAGGCTGTAAGGGTTACTGCCATCCCAACGCCTCATTTTCAGCGCAAACTGGTGCCCTCTCTGGGATTCGCTCCATCGAAGGTTATTGCAACTGGATGAGGGACAGTTTTACGCCAATCCCTGATGGCCACTACGACCTGCGCTTCTTCGGCGTGGACGAGTCGCGCAACGCGGTCGCTGCGTATGCAGTCTTCCACGGCACGCAAACAGGGCCGGGCGGCCCAGGTGCCCCGACGGGGAAATCGATTGCTGCGGACTATGTATATGTCATGAAGTTTGAAGGTGATCGAATCGCCTCTCTGACCAAAATCTGGAATGACACAATCAGTCTGCAGCAACTTGGTTGGGCCTAGCGCACGTGACGCTCAACACCACGTTTGGCGTCACAGCAAGGAGACCGAGAATGAGATACGCACGGTTGGTGCTAGCCACGCTGCTGTTCTGGCCCATAGTGTCTACGGTCAAAGGGAGCCCAAATGTTCAATACGTGATCGCCGATATCCAGGCCAAGCTGTACTACTCACACAGCGGTCGGTTCAGCGCGAATATCGTTAACAACCCGAAGATCGTCCTGTGGAACGTAATCATCGGAGAGGGAAATGCCCCCGGGGGGGCCTCTGAAACTACGCTGATCGACATCCGCGTAAGTGGCGCGCCGAAGTCATTTTCAGGACAGCTGAAACTGCATGTAACTGCACGCACTAAGGATCAGGTTCTGCTAGACAAGAGGGCGTCCATTGGCGTCATGAACACCAGCGGCCACTACTATGCCGCTTTTCTCATAAACGACACGGGGTGCACGCCGATTGACGTAATTGCGGAGCTTGTCGGGCCTGGCGCCGGGCCACCAGTGAAAATATCTTTGCCATTCCAGTGCGGAGAGTAGGCGTACTACCGCCCAACAAGCCGTTCCAGCCGACGAATCCGCGCGGCGCGCGCATTTGTGGCTGAGCGGCGGCGTGAGCCGGACAACACACGATAGGGGAGTCGGGTGCGACCAGGGACATCGTGTCCGTGCAGCCGTTCCCGGCGATCGGCTTGCGGGCGTAGATGTTGACAAACGTCGAGACCGGCCATCATCCAGTGTGGTCCTCCGGTAGCAAAGAGCTTTACGATAATCCCGGCCCCGGCTGCAGGCTGGTAGCCGTGACGGTGATGGCCTCGCGGGGACTCGGGTTTGGCCCCGCGCCACCGGTGGCTAAAGTGTTCGCCAGCAACTCGGGCATGGTTGAGCGCACCTCCGACGTAGCGCGCGACGGCAAGCGGTTGCTCGGCCTCCTGTCAGCCAGGGCGGCAGCGACTGAACCGGTGCGGCCCGAACTGCGCGTCCTTCTCCACTGGTTCAACGAGCTGCAGACCCGCGCGCCGGAGAAGCAGAGGTGACTACTTCTCTTTGAGTAGTTGCTCGATCAACTTAGACAATCTCGCCTCATTCACGTCGTCGTAGCCGACCATGATCAGACGGATGCGGCCCTGTTTGTCGATGATGTGAATCTGCGGGATGCCGCCGACCTCGTAGGCCTTGTCGTTCGGATTTTCGAAGTAGGTGAACTTGCCGTCGGCGCCTCGGACTGGAGCCTTGCGCTGGTCTTCCACCGCCACCGGCACATTGAGCCCTTCGTGGGCCCAGTACTCGCGGTCGCGTTCGACCTCCACTTCGGCTGTCAACGAGCGCTCTGTGCCGAAGTATCCGTACAGCTCAGTGGCAAGGACGACGCGGAAGCCGCGCGACCCGTACTTCGCCAGAAGCCGCTTCACACCGGGATAACTTTCCTTGCACGGCCCGCACCAGTGCGCCGTGAACTCCAGCAGCGTCACCGCTCCAGGCATGGCGATACTCGTATTCGGCGGCGCATTGAGCCAGCGTGGTGCGCTAATGGGCGCCGCAAGAGTGCCGACCAGCGCGTAGCGCGCCATTGCCGGCGCGAGCATGAGATCTGCGTTCGGGACGTCGCTCCAGTTAGTTTTCGCAGCCGTCAGCAATTGCTGCGTGCGGGCGTTGTCACCGCGGCCTGCCACAACCTCGGCCATGTTGATGTGGGCGCTGACAATGATGCTGCCGTACTGGGTGCGTTGTTGAGGCGTGAAGGTCTTCGCGCGCTCGATCAGCCACGTGGAGTGCTTGATGATGCCGTCGTCAATATCGTCGCCGCGGTAAAAGCCGTTCATGCGCGCATGGGCGCTCAGTTGCGTTTCGAGCAAGTCGCCCTTCAGTCGATCGAGCTGGTCCACATACCCTTCGAGTCGCGCGTTTCGTTCCTGGGACTTCGGCTCGCGCAACCCTGTCAACACGGCTTGTGCCAACACGTCGGCACGCACGTTCACGGGAAGAGTCTTCGACCCGAGCGCACGATCCAGCGCGGCTTTCGCGTGAGCCGGCTGCTCAGCCTCGCCGTAGAGTGCGATCAATTGCGCCAGGTCGGCCTCCGCAATGGTCGCAACATTGAACTGGACGGCACACTTCTGCGCCAGTGCGACTTTGCCGGCCTCGATCTTCCGGATCGCATCGCCCGTAATCTGCTTGAGAACCCGCTGCTCGCTCTGGACAAAATCACGCGCGGCCTTGACGCAGGCCGCCGGTGTGGTGGGCTGCGCCGTCGGCGCCTGGGCGAGACCAAGAAGAAGAAAAGAAAGCAGGAGGCTCATGGGCGTCTCACAATCCGCGCTGGAGAAACGAAATGAAGAACGACGCGTCGCGGGTCAGACCGCCAAAGGCCACCATCGGCTCGCCACGCGGGTCCAGCGCAGCATAGTATGGCAGCGCCACGGTGCCAAAAGTGTCTCGTTGGAGATTCTGGAAGCGGAGGTATTCCTCGCCCCTTCCGTCGGTATAGAGGCGCAAGCGCACATAGCGCGATAGCTCCCGTGAGACCTCGGGCTTCGTGAACATGTTGGCCTCCATCCACCGGCAATTCGTGCAGGTGTAGCCGGTGAAATCCACCAGGATGGGCCGGTTCTCTTTCGCGGCCTGCGTCAGCGCGCCCTCATAGTCGTTGACGATCCACGCCAACTCCTCGCCTTCGCCACCACCGAGGTCGCCTGGCGGAAGAAACGATTCGAGTTCACCAAGGCGCTGACCCGCCAGGCCCGTGCCCAACCAGCCCGTGAACACCACGGCGGACACCATGAACGCCCAGCGCAGAAGGCCGGGTCGCGAGAGCCGCGGTGCATGGCCCAATCGCATCCCGCCAGCCAGATACACAACCAGCGCGACGCCGATGACGAGCCACAATGCGATCACGACGTCGCGCGTGAAGATGCCCCAGCCCCACACCAGATCCACATTGGAGAGGAACTTGAGCGCGGCGGCCAGCTCCAGCAACCCCATCATCGCCTTGACCGAGAGGAGCCATGCGCCGGAACGTGGCAGCGACGCCAGCGCCTGCGGCGCCCACGCCAGCAACACAAACGGCGCGGCGAACACACTCGAGAACACAAGCAGCCCGGCCAGGGGCCATTGCCAGTCGCCTTGTGCAGCCACAACCAGCAGCGTGCCCAGGAATGGCGCCGTGCAGGTGAACGAGGTCAGCGTGAACGCCAGTCCCATCAGCAGCGTGCCCCCATATCGGCCACGCCCGGAATCCACTGAGGCCGCACGCGTCAGGAACCTGGATGGAAGCGCGAGCTCGAATGCGCCGAAGAGGTTCAGCGCAAACGCCACGAAGAGTGCGGCGATCCCGAGGTTGAGCCAAGGGTTTGCGGCGAACTGATTCAGCCCAGACGCCCCAAAGCCCACAGCAAGCACCACACCGACTGCGGTGAACGTCAAGACGATGCCGATGCCGTAGACGAGTGCCTGGGTCACTGCACGGCGGCGGTCTCTGTCGGCACGGCCCGTGAAGTACGACACGGTGATGGGCACCATCGGAAAGACGCAGGGCGTGAGCAGCGACAACGCGCCCATCAGTGCGGCAAGGCCGAGATACGCGCTGAGCGTGCTCGCCGTGGTGGATGCGGCCATATCTTCCACGAAAATCTTCGGCGCCCCGCTGGCAGCCGCACGGGGCCGCACCACGGCCGTGGCATCGGCGCCGGTGCCTGGCACCACGAGCATCAGGCTCACGCGTTCGGTGGCTGGCGGAAGGCAGAAGCGATCGGTGCAGGTCTGAAAGGTAACGTCGAGGTCCAACGTCACGCGTCCCGCCGCTCCTGCAGGCACCGTGAGCGGCACATAAAACGTGGCTTCTTCCGCGTGGTACTGGGTATCGATGTTGAAGTTCGCATCGGGCGCGGTGATGGGAAGCGGCGCAATGATGCTGCCAGCGAGCTTGAACGGCGACTCTGGCGGCACGGTAATCACGAGCGCCTGCGGCCCGCCGCCCTCCTGCGTCAGCGCATACAAGTGCCAGCCCGGATCGATCTTCGCGTCAATGACCGCTTCAAAATCCGCACCTGCCTTGACGACCGTCGCCGACTCGACGCGGGCAGACCATTGCACCACGGTCTGAACCGGCGCCGCGTGTGTCGCCCCGACGGCGAGTAGTGCCGCAAGAACGGCCATCTGGACGGCTCGAAACATCAGCATCAATATAACCAACCACAGATGCGGTAGTAACCTTGAGACCCAGGCCGCCCTACGAAATGCGTGGCCCAGTTCCCCAGTTTCCGCCTTCGCTCCTTCGGAGCTACGGCGGACAGGCCCCAGTTCGTGTTAGCGTCCGGGGGTGCGATGTGTCCTCGCCGGTGGATCGGGGTTTCTGGGCCGCGCCCTGTACGCGGAACTCATTACACGCGGTCATGAGGTTGTCGTTCTGACCCGTGGCGCGGCGCGCGACGATGGCGGCGTGCGATTTATGACCTGGCCTGGAGAAGATGCTCCAGGCGACTGGCAAACCGAGCTGGACGGCGCGGGCGCGATTATTAACCTTGCGGGTTCCGGCATTGCCGACAAGCGTTGGACCGATGCGCGCAAGGCGGACTTACGCGAGAGCCGCGTGCTTACAACCCGGGCGCTCGTGGCGGCCATCCGCAAGGCCACGAACCGGCCGGCTGTTTTTCTGAGTAGCTCGGCGGTCGGGTTCTACGGCCCGCAAGATGACAAGGGGCCGGAGCTTGATGAAGCGGCGCCGCCGGGATCCGACTTTCTGTCGTCGCTGGCCTCTGATTGGGAGGCGGAGGCCCATGCCGCCACCGCGCTGGGTTGCCGGGTGATCATTCTCCGCACCGGCATTGTGCTGGACCGCAGGGCCGGCGCCCTGGCGAAGATGATCCCGCCGTTTCAATTCTTCGTTGGTGGCCCGATCGGATCCGGCCGCCAGGTGATGTCGTGGATTCACCTGCGTGACTGGGTCGCGCTGGTCGTGTGGTTGCTTGAACATCCCACGGCCGCCGGCGCCTTCAACGGCACCGCACCCAATCCGTCCACCAATGCGGAGTTCTCCAAGGCGTTGGGCGCCGCGCTTGGCCGGCCGAGCTGGCTGCCGGTGCCGGGTGTTGCACTGAAGATTCTCGTTGGGGAGATGGCCGGACCGGCATTGCTGGCCGGACAGCGTGTGGTTCCTCGGCGCGCTCTGGACGCGGGTTTTTCGTTCCAGTACACGAACATCACCACCGCAATGGCTGATGCGGTGCGATAATCCTGCCACCCGCGTCCTGCGGGCAGGAGAAGTGACATGACGAATTGTTGGCGTTCGCTGCTGCTTGGTGGTCTCAGTCTTGGCGTGGCCTGTGTCCTGTTGTCGGGCCTGTTGCCTGCGCGAACCGACGCGCAGGCGGGGCTCAACGGCGCGCCCGATCGGCGGGCCAGTGAAGGCTCGGGGCCGTTCAACAGAATGATCATCAGGAACGTGATGGTCATCGACGGCACGGGTGCTCCGCCCTACGGCCCGATGAACGTCATCGTCTCGGGCAACCGTATTCAGTCCATCCAAGGTGCAGGCACACCTGGAGTGCCCCAGCCTGCCGCGCCTGCGGGACGAGCGGCAGGCGGCGGACGCCAGGACGGCGCGCCGCCTGCCGACCACGTCATCGACGGCACCGGTATGTATTTGATGCCCGGCTTTGTGGATATGCACGTCCATGCGGGCGGCGCGCCGAAAAACGCCGATGCCGAGTACGCCTATAAGTTGTGGCTGGGCCACGGCGTTACCACAGTTCGTGGCGTCGCGTTGGGCGGCAACCAGTGGAGCGCCACCGAGCGTGAGAAGAGCGAGAAAAACACGATCGTGGCGCCGCGCATCTTCAACTACCAGCGGCCGGGAGGCCTCGGGGCCCCAGAATCCGCTCGCACGTGGGTGCGCGAGAATGCGCACCTGATCGACGGCCTCAAGATCGGCGCGATGGAGCCGGATGTGATGGCCGCCGTCATCGACGAGGCGCACAAGAACGGCCTGGGCACGACCGCCCACCTGCAACAGGGTGGCGTAGCGCAGATGAACGCCATTGACTCAGCCCGGCTCGGTCTGGACACCGTCACGCACTTCTACGGCCACTTCGAATCGTTGCTCAAGGACACGGTGGTGCAGGACTGGCCCGTGGACATCAACGCAAACGACGAACAGCATCGGTTCGGGCAGGTCGCCCGTATGTGGAACAAGATTCACCCGCAGGGTTCGCCCGAGTGGAAGGCGTACCTTGAAGAGCATCTCAAGCTCGGCACCACATTTGATCCGACGATGACCATTTATTCGGCAGGCCGTGACGTGATGCGCGCGCGCGAAGCGGACTATCACGCTAAATACACGCTGCCGTCGCTGATGGACTTTTACCAGCCGAGCCGCGTGAACCACGGCTCGTACTGGTACGACTGGACCACACACGACGAAATTGCGTGGCGCAATTTTTATCAGGTCTGGTTCCAGTTGATGAACGACTACAAGAAGATAGGCGGCCGCGTCACCACCGGCTCCGACTCGGGCTTTATTTATCAGACCTATGGCTTCGGCTACATCCTCGAACTCGAAATGCTCCAGGAAGCCGGCTTCCATCCTCTTGAGGTCATCCAGGCCGCTACGATGAACGGCGCATTGACGCTGTCGGAATGGCGCAAGACGCCCGTCGAGTTCGGCGTGGTGAAGGCCGGCAAACTCGCAGACCTGATCCTAGTCGACCAGAATCCGCTGCAGAACCTGAAAGTGCTCTACGGCAACGGCGCCGTACGGCTTAACGACGCCACCGGCAAGCCCGAACGCGTCGGCGGCGTCAAATGGACGGTCAAAGATGGCATCGTCTATGACGCGAAGGCCCTGATGGCTGACGTGGCCGCGATGGTGGAAAAACAGCAGGCGGCCAAGAAATAGGGGGTGCGCCCGTGACGTATCGGTTTGACGACGCGTTGCCGATACTTGAGCGCAGGCCTGTGGTGCTGCGTGACCTGCTGTTGGGCCTGCCTCCCACGTAGACTGACGCCGTGGAGGGCCCGGACACGCGGAGTCCGTTCGATGTGGTCGGGCACCTGATTCACGGCGAGCACTCGGATTGGATGCCGCGCGTCGAGCACATGCTGCAGCACGGCGAAGCCGTGCCTTTCGCGCGCTTCGATTGTGAAGCGATGTTCACCGAGTTGGAGGGCCAGTCGCTCCCCGAGTTGCTCGACACCTTCGCGCAGCTCCGGGCACAGAGCCTCCACCGGCTGGCCGCGCTTCAGTTGACGGAAGCCGACCTGGCGCGACGCGGCACCCATCCCGAGTTTGGCGCGGTGACGAGGGGGCAGCTTCTGGCGACGTGGACGGCCCACGATCTGGGCCACATCGCGCAGGCGGTTCGCATCATGGCGCGGCACTACAGCGATACCGTCGGACCGTGGCGGGCGTACCTGTCGCTGCTCCGGCCCGCCTGACGCGGCAGACAATGAACCTCGTGTTGTTTGAGCGGTCAGAGGTGCGTCCGGACGGTCACGTTGACGTTTCTGGCCCACGCGCGCCTCACCTGCTGAACGTGCTCAAGGTGGCCCCGCGCCAAACCGTGGCCGAGTCGCGGCACACATGAACACTGCGAGGATACCGGACAGGAAATCGATCGCTATGTATGCGGGAATCGCTGATTCGGCGACGGCCGAGTCGCTGTTCCGCGCCACGTTGACCGCATCGCACTGGGACTTCATGAGCACATTTTTCATCACGACATCGAGCGCGTTCATGCCGACGCCGGCCACGAGGCCGCCGGTGATGACTTTGTCGAAGTTAATGGTTCCCCACACAAAATGATGACGGCGACGAGAGAGCCGGTTGCGAGATGCAGCTTCATACCCACCTCCAGATTGGAAAGGACGACGGGCGTTCCAGCTGAATTCTTGGTCTGATGATCAAGAGATGGCGTGCCTGTTGTAATCCGTATTCACGGATGACGCGCGCTTCCCGTTCGGCTCGGACCTATGCGACACTCAGCTATGCGTAAATATGTCCTCTCGGCCTTGTGGTCCCTGCTCGTCCTTGGCGCACCCACACCGGCGCTCATGGGCGTCGCGTCCGGCCAAGCCCTGACGGCAGACCAGATCATCGAAACACATCTGACGGCGCTGGGCGGTCGAGCGGCCCTCAGCAAGGTCACCTCCCGCAGAGCCACAGGTACGGTCAGCGTGGCCACGCCCATGGGCCCGCTCGGAGGGCCAGTCGAGATGATCGCCAAGGCGCCCAACAAGATGCGAGCGGACATCCGCATCGACCTGACGTCCGTCGGCGGACCCGGCGAAATGTTGATCTCTTATTTTTTTGACGGCACCGACGGCTGGTCCATGGATTCGATGCAGGGCGACACGCCGATGTCGGGCGACCAGCTCGCCGGTGCGCGCAACAACTTCTTTCCGAGTCCCCTGCTCAAGTACAAGGAGCTGGGCATGACGCCGGCGCTCGAGCCCACGCAACAGGTCAACGGCAAGGCTGCGCACGTCGTGCTGTTTACGCCCAAGACCGGACCAGCGGAGCGGATGTTCTTTGACGCCGAATCATTCCTGATCGTACGCACCACCAGCACGTTGACGCTTCCGCAGGTGGGCACGGTCGACCAGGTGTCTGAATCGTCGGACTACCGCGTGGTGGACGGCGTCAAAGTGGCCTTCGTGCTCTCGCAAGTTGCCGGCGAGCAACAGGTCACGATGACCTTCACGAAGATTGAGCACAACGTGGCGCTCGACGACGCCCGCTTCGTGAAGAAGTAGCGGCCAATACGGCTCTTCCAGCCCAACCGGGGGGCTACTTCTTCTTCATCTCATCGGCCAGCAACTGAATCCGGCCGACAAGCCCGCCGAACATTGTCGGCGCTGTTGCGGAATACCCCGCCGCGACGTACTTGTCCGGCGTTTTCCATTCTGCGGCCGCCTGTTCGGCCGTCTTGCCGGCCGCCAGCTGCGCCTGCGCCCAGGTCAAGAACTCCTGATTGAAGTCCGCGAACATCTTCAAATCGTCGAACGTCGTCTGCGCGGGCGTATGACCGTTGATGATTGTGTCGACATCCCGGATGCCGGCATGGGCCTTCTTCAAGGTGTCGGGATACTGCAACTGGCTGCCGCCGTTGTTGCGGTCCACGAGCGGCAGGCCCCTGTTGGCGAAGATGTCACCCGAGTGCATGGTGCGCAGGGCCGGGAATACGACCCACGCGTCGCCGTTCGTGTGGCCGGGACCAAAATAGTAGAGGTCGATCTGGTCGCCGCCCCGGCCAATCGACATGCGGTCCTTGAACGTCCGCTTGGCTATCCCTACGCCGGAGGCTGCCGCAAAGGCCGGCATTCGTTCCATATTGGCCTTGGTGTTCTCCTGCGTCACGATGTCGATCGTGGCCGGGAACTGGACGTTGCCGCCGACGTGATCGCCATGTGTATGGGTGTTGATCAAGGTGGTCACGGGCTTGGGCGTGAGTTCCTTGATCTTGTCGAGGATGGGCTGACCCATCCCCGGGTTTTTGGCGTCGACGACGACTACGCCGTCCGTGGTCACAAACACGGCCGTGTTGCCACCGCCGCCCCGCAGCACAAAGAGGTTGTCCTTGACCTTCTCCACCGTCAAGGCAGGGGGCGTCTGCTGCCATGCCGCCACGCCGATTGAAAGAGCACCAACTGCCACAAGGGCGCCGAGCACCAGACTGCGTCGCATCACAAACCTCCGCTGTAGACAATACGCTGGATGAACCAGTATGAGCCACCCAGGATGACCGTCACCGAGCCGGCGACCGCCAGCCGACGGGCGGCCGCGGGGCGTCGTACGCGGAGCGACGCCAGGGCGGCGGCGACCGGCACAACAATCACCAATTGGCCGGCCTCGACACCGAGATTAAACGAGACCAGCGACCAGCCTAGCGCGGGGGCGGGCAGGTGCATCTCCTGCAGCACCGTGGCGAAGCCGAAGCCGTGGATGAGACCGAAGACAAACGCCACCCACACGCGCGTGTCGCGACTGCCGTCACGCACCAGGAGGTTGTCCACGCCGACGTAGATGATGCTCAGGGCGATGGCCGGCTCGATCAGGCGCGCCGGAAGGGCCACCAGGCTAAGCGCGGCGAGCGAGAGTGTGAGGCTGTGCGCCAGTGTGAACGCCGTCACGATCAGCACGAGTCGGCGGAGCGTATTTCCTAGGAGCATGAGGCCGATCAGAAAGAGCACATGATCGGAACCGATCAGAATGTGCCGCGCGCCCAACGGGATAAACCTACCAACGACGGCGACGGTGCCGGGGCGGGTTCCGGTGAAGTACTCGAAGCGGGCATCGGCCTGATTGATCATCGCCTGCATCAGGGCGGCACCGTCATAGATATTGATAAACGTCTGATGCTGCGGATCGTAGGGGAAGATCACGCCGTCGATGGCTACAACGCCCAGCGGCCCGTCGAGGGTTGTCCTGGAGCGGAGGCGGAGCGACTGTCGATCGGCCAGAACCTCAACGTCGGTCCAGGCGCCCCTGATCGCGTGTCCGTCCACCGAGACGTGCAGACGACGGTCGAGGAGACCGGCGAGGGCGGCCATCTGCCCCCGCGCCACCTCGGGAACGAGCAGGCGCTCCATCGGCGCAACCTCGAGGTCGTGGGCCACATCGTAGATGTGAAGCACGATGGTGACGTCGAGCGCCGTCGGCGCGAGGCGCACGTCCATGTAGCTGAACGGCACCGGATGTGCGGCCACGGTCGTGCCGCAGACGAACCAGCCGAAGGTGGCCAGGCTCAGCAGGACGAGACGCCGCGCGATCATACGGCGCCGACGCCTGGTGGCGCATCGTGCGGCGCGCCTCGCGCAGCGATGACCCGTGAATCCATCACCTGCCTCCAGAGCGGGGGCACCAGCGCGAGCAGCAGCATCGTGCCGTATCCGGCCGGCAACTGTGGCGCCTGCTCACGTGTAGACAGCGCGGGATATCGGCGACTGGCGGTCAGATGGTGATCGGAGTGGCGCGCGAGATTAATCAGCAGCCAATTGCTGAGGCGGTGGCTGGAGTCCCAGGAGTGGCGCACGGACACGCGCTCGTATGTGCCCGGCGACTCCTCACGCCGCTCCAGGCCATAGTGCTCCACGTAGTTGATGGCCTCGAGCAGGATGAACGCACCCACCCCCTGCAGGAAAAACACGGCGAGTCCGCGCGCCCCCCAGATGCCGTACACGCCGCCGTACAGCAGTGCCATCGTTGCCGCATACCGCAGCATCGTGTTGCCCACGCTCCAGACACCACGGCTGCGCCTGGCAAGTCGTTCGCGTTCGATGCCCCAGGCGTGGACCACGCTGCCCCACAATGTGCGCGGCAAAAATTGATAAAAACCCTCGCCCATTCGCGCGGTGGCGGGGTCGTATGGCGTCGCCACGTGTCGGTGATGACCATGGACATGCTCGATGGCAAAGTGTGGGTAGCTCACGAGCGCCAGAAGTACATCGCCCAGCACACGTTCCCGCCGACCGCTGCGGTGGACAAGCTCATGCGCAAACGTGATCCCGATGGCCCCGCCGACGACCGCCACTGAGAGCACCAGCCCGGCGAGTGACCAGCCCATCGGCCGGTTCGACGCCATGTCCACCGCCCACACCACAAGCGCCACATGCACGGGCACCCATAACCAGGTCACGGCCCGAAATGAGAGCCGCTGCTCCAGGTCCCGAATCTCTTGTGCGGACGGATGCAGCAGGTGTGGCCGCATGAGGGCGTCCGCCACAGGGACACCGGCAAGCATGACGACCACCGGCAGCCACGTCCAGGCGCCACCCATCAGGGTTGACCACACCACTAATGGCGGCGACACAAATCCGATCGCGTATGGCACGGCAGACTTGAACGCCACGGCGCGCCGACTCTAACACGGCCCGCCACGAGTCAACCCGCGCTCGATTTCATCCTGCTTCAAATTGCGAGCCACGTATTGCATAAAGAGCAAACCAGATTTGCATTAAGTGCAAATATATTCTCGCTACAGGAAAAACGTGCGAGCCTGTATTAGGAGGTCAGGCCGTGCGACAGATAATGCTTGCGGGTATGTGTGCGGCGGTGGCGGGGATGATGGTCACCGTCACCTTGATCGGCGCGCCGACTGAACGATCGACCTGGCCCCAATGGCGCGGTCCCGACCGTGATGGCACGGTGACGGGCCCGGCGTGGCCCGGCACGCTGCAGACGTCGGTCACCTCGCAATGGTCACGGGCGCTCGCGCCGAGTTATTCCGGCCCCATCGTGTCCGCCACGCTGGTCTACGTGACCGAAACGAAGGCCAAGACCACGGAGGTCGTGCGCGCCCTTGACCGGGCGACGGGCGCCGAACGCTGGGTCGTGGAGTGGCCCGGGGCCGTCAACGTGCCGTTTTATGCCAAGTCCAGGGGCGACTGGATTCGTTCGACGCCGGCACTCGACAACGGCGTCCTGTACGTGGCCGGCATGCGTGACGTGCTCGTGGCGCTCGATGCGGCCACCGGAGCGCAACGCTGGCGGATGGATTTTGTCGAGGCGTTCAAGGTCGCCGTGCCGGAATTCGGGTTCATCTCGTCGCCGCTTGTCGACCGCGGGGGCGTCTACGTGCAGGCCGCCAACAGTGTGGTGAAACTCGATGCGCGCACCGGCGCCGTCGTGTGGCGCACACTCGGGGGCGGGGCCACCGTGTTTGAGAGCGGCGCGTTCTCCTCGCCCGTTGTGGCGACGATTGCCGGCGTGCGCCAGCTCGTCGTCCAGACGCGCGAGACCCTCAACGGCGTGGATTTGTCGACCGGCCGGGTGCTCTGGTCGCAGCCGGTGCCCTCGTTCCGCGGCATGAACATCCTGACGCCGGTGGTGGTGGGGGATGCCGTGTTCACGTCCAGCTACCAGAACGGGTCGTGGCTGTATCGCGTGGGCCGTGACGGTGCCACATGGACGGTGACGGAAGGCTGGGCCATGAACGCGCAGGGGTACATGTCCACGCCGGTCGTGATCGACGGGTATGCGTACCTGCATCTGGCCAACCAGCGGTTCGCATGCGTCGACCTCCGCACGGGCCAGCGAATGTGGACCAGCACGCCCTACGGCAAGTACTGGAGTCTGGTGGCGCACGGAGATCGACTGCTCGCACTCGACGAGACCGGACACCTTCGCCTGATTCGTGCCACACCAAAGGCCTTCGAACTCATCGACGAGACCGTCGTCGGGGAAGGCGAGGCCTGGGCGCACCTCGCGGTCGCGAACGACGAACTGTTTGTGCGCGACGGCGCCGGCATCAGTGCCTATCGCTGGCGCTGACGACCGCTGCGAGCCATGCGTGGGCTGTCGTTCATCCGTCAGCGTTCTGCAAGGAGCCGCTTGACGATCTCGGTGAGCCTGGCCTCGTCGCCAGCTTCCCATCCAAGATCCACCCGGCGCACCATGCCGTGGCGATCGATCACCACGAAGTGCGGGATCGGCTGCACGAAATAGGCGGCAGCGTTCGCGTCGGCAGCTTCCCCCTGGCCGGCCCCAGCCTGGGCGTCGGCGATCACGATCGGAAACGGCAGGCGGTCTTCCTCGATGAAAAGCCTTCGGACGGCGGCGAGTTCGCGCTCCGGCGACATGTTCTTTTCTTTTCCAAGGTAGCCCCACAGGCGCGTGGCCAATACGATGCGCAAACCCTGCGGCCCGAACCGCTCATGCAGGCGAAGCAGTCCGGGATAACTGTCCTTGCACGGCGAGCACCAATGCGCTGTGAACTCGATCACTGTCACCGCGCCGCCCAGGTCCATCCGGGTGGTCCCGGGTGCGAGGTTGAGCCATGTCCCTCCGATGAGCGGGGGCGCGGGTCTGCCGACCATCTCGGCCCGGTCGAGCAACTGCTGCACGAGTTGACGCTCGCGCGCGTCTCCAGGATCGGCGGTGAAGATTCGGACGGCATCACGCAGCAGGCGCGTTTCGAGGTCCGCGTCGTTGTGACGATGGGCGTCGGCGGCCAGGATTTCGTAGACGAGGTACCGACCGAAACGGAATGGGGCGCGCTGGGCCTGGGGCAACTGATCGTACAGCGCGAGGAATCTGCGGAGCAGCTTCTCGTCCGGATCACTGCTGCCACGGTTGAGTGAGACGAGCCGGTTGTAGCCCGCGCACTTCTGCGTGAGCACTTCCGAACCCATTCGGTCCAGTTCAGCCAGCTTGGCCGCGGCCACACGCCGTCCCGCATCGGTGACCGGCCGCTCGAGGGCCGCCTGAATCGCCGCGACCAACACATCCGCCCGCTCGCCCGGCGTCTGCCGCGCCAGCGCCACAGGCGACGACGCGTGCACTATCCACAACGGGCATGCGACGACCAGGGTCAGAGCGAAGAGGGGTCCGCGCACGCGGCGGATTATCTCACCGACGACGCGAACTTCCACAACTTCCGGGCCTGGCCGGGGGCTCCAGTTCATCGAGTGTGCCGATTCTAGTAGGATGTGCCCCTCTGCCATCCAGCCCACGCCTGGCCGGACCTCGATCGGTCGTGGTCCGGATGCAGCGGTTCGCATGAAAGAAGGGATTGACTCAATGAGTACGTTTTCCGATGCTGCCGCAAAGACCGCTGTCCGCCAGCGACTCGAGCGCCTGACTCCGAATACACCGCGCAAGTGGGGCAAGATGACTCCGCATCAGATGGTGTGCCACCTCACCGACGGCTACCGCTCGTCGGCGGGAGAGCGAACGGTGGCGCCGGTCCACAACGTCTTCACCCGAACGGTGGTGAGGCTCATTGCGCTCCACACGCCGATGACATGGCCGAGGGGCGTCAAGACGGTTCCCGAAGGCGATCAGGAACAGGGCGGCACCAGGCCGGCGGAGTGGGATCGGGATCTGGCGGAATTGCTTCGCAGGATCGACGCCTTCACCGCCATCGACGGCCGCCCGCACGCCATCTTCGGTCCGCTGACCGGGAGCGAGTGGAACGTGTGGGCCTTTCGCCACGCCGATCACCACTTGCGGCAGTTTGGCCTCAAGTGACGAAGCGGACGTGTGTCCAGAATTTACAGACCTGTAACACACCGGACTCATCCCGGCCGCACAGTGTGAGTAGCATGAAAACAACGTGTACGCGACTCGCCTGATGGAATCAGCCTCTGCCACACCATCGTCGATCCTGGCTCACCCAGATGGTGCTGCGTCCGTCGCCATTGAGGTGGAGTCTGTCAGCTTCTTCTATGGTCAGAAGCAGGCGCTGACGGACATTTCGATCGACATTCATGCCAATCGCGTGACGGCGTTCATCGGTCCCTCCGGCTGCGGGAAGAGCACGTTCCTGCGGGCGCTGAATCGGATGAACGACGTCATTCCAGGCGCACGGCTGACCGGGTCGGTCCGCATCGGCGGCGAAGACGTGTACGCGCCGACTGCCGACGTCGTGGCGGTGCGGCGCCGGGTCGGCATGGTCTTTCAGAAGTCGAATCCCTTCCCCAAGACAATCTTCGAGAACGTGGCCTATGGCCTGCGTGTGAACGGCCTGGCCGGCACGCGAGGGGAACTGGCGAACCGGGTCGAAGAGAGCCTGCAGGCGGCGGCGATCTGGGATGAAGTCAAGGACCGGCTGCACACGTCGGCGTTGGGGCTGTCGGGTGGCCAGCAGCAGCGGCTGTGCATCGCGCGGGCGCTGGCGACCCGGCCCGCCATTCTCCTGATGGACGAACCGGCATCCGCGCTGGATCCGATCGCCACGCAGCGGATCGAAGAACTGGTCTATCAGCTCAAGAATGACTACACGATTGTGATCGTGACGCATAACATGCAGCAGGCGGCGCGGGTGTCAGACACGACGGCATTCTTCTGGCTCGGTCGGTTGCTGGAATGCGGGCCGACCGAGAGAATATTTACCGATCCGGCTGAAAAACTGACTGAAGATTACGTAACGGGCCGGTTCGGCTAATTTCTCGAGAACAGCGATCATGGAAACTCACGTCCGGCACTTTCAAGATGAACTCGACGAACTGAAGCGGCGCCTGCTCAAGATGGGCGGCCTTGCGGAGGAGCGCCTCCAACTGGCGGTCAAGGCCATCGTTGACCGGGACCTCGCCGCCATGGACGTGGTCCTTAGCGGCGACTCCGATATCAACAAGCTTCATGTCGAGATCGACGATCGGTGTGTCAAGCTGCTGGCGCTGCACCAGCCGATGGCCGTGGATCTGCGCTCCATCGTTGCTGCCGTCAAGATCAACAGCGATCTCGAGCGCGTGGGTGACCTGGCCGTCAACATTGCGGAAGCCGGGCAGCGTTACCTGCAGCACGCGCCCGTCAAGGAACTGATCGACATTCCACGGATGGCCACCATCGCGCAGACCATGCTGCGAGATGCGCTCGATGCATTCGTGCGACGGGATCTCGACCTCGCCCATTCCGTGCTGACCGCCGACGACCGGCTCGACGAACTCAAGAGCCAGGTGTTCCGCGACCTGCTGGCGCACATGCTGAACGACCCGTCCACGATCGAGGCGGCGCTCGATCTGATCCTGGTGTCGCGCCACCTGGAACGGGTGGGGGACCACGCCACGAATGTTGCCGAGGACGTCATCTTCATGGTGTCCGCGAAGGACGTCAGACACCAGTAAATGAGGTCGCTGATTTACCCAAAGCGCCCTGTGATGTAGTCCTCGGTGTGCGGGCTCTTCGGGCTGGTGAACATCTCGGCGGTGTGTGAGAACTCCACCAGCTTGCCCATCCAGAAGAACGCCGTCTTATCCGACACCCGCGCCGCCTGTTGCAGGTTGTGGGTCACGATCACGATCGTGTACTCGGCCTTGAGAGTGTGAATGAGTTCTTCGATCTTCTGGGTCGCGATGGGGTCGAGCGCGGAGCACGGCTCGTCCATCAGAATGACCTCGGGTTCCGTGGCGATGGCGCGCGCGATGCACAGGCGCTGCTGCTGTCCGCCTGAGAGCGAGAGCCCGCTCGTGTCGGCGCGGTCCTTGGCCTCATCCCAGAGTGCGGCACCTTTGAGCGCACGTTCGAACGCCGCGTCCAGCACCCGCTTGTCCTTGATGCCGGCCACGCGCAGGCCGTAGACGACATTCTCATAGATGGACTTTGGGAGCGGGTTGGACTTCTGAAAGACCATGCCGATCCGGCGCCGAACATCGATCACATCCGTCTTCCGGGCGTAGATGTTGGTGCCGTCCACGATGAAGTCGCCGGTGATCTTGACACCGTCGATGAGGTCGTTCATCCGATTGAGGCACCGCAGCAGTGTCGACTTGCCGCACCCGGACGGGCCGATGAACGCCGTCACCTGCTTGGCGGGCACCTGCAGTGACACATCAAAGATCGCCTGCTTTTCTCCGTACCACACGTCCGCGTTGCGAATATCGATCTCGATCGCGCCGTCGTGCGCAGCCGCCGGCGCCGCAAACGTGACGTCGGTCTTCAATCGAAGGCGATGATCCGTGGTGGAGGGTCGTGAAGGATCCATGTGTGTCTTCAGAACGCCGACGTCAGATACTTGCGTCGCAACCGGCCCCGCACCACGATCGCCGTCAGGTTGAGCAGCAGGACGATGACGAGCAGCAGAATCGACGTGGCATACACCATCGGAATCGCCGCTTCGACGTTCGGGCTCTGGAAGCCCACG
>SYFT01000081.1 GCA_005799825.1 Acidobacteriota bacterium
ATCATCATCAAGACCGATGCCGACGTGGAAGGCTCCCACCTACGCACGCTGTTGCTGACATTTTTCTACCGACAGATGCGTGACCTGGTGGATCGCGGGTACATCTACATTGCGCAGCCGCCGTTGTTCCGAGCGAAGCGCGGCCGGCAGGAATCCTTCATCAAAGACGAACGCCAACTCGAGTTGTTTCTTATTCGACGCGCCACAGAGTCACGCACGCTGCTATTGTCCAACGGCGTGGAATTGTCTGGCGAGCCACTCGAGCGACGGCTCGAGAAGTTGATCATGTTCCGCAAGTTCCTCCAGGTGGTTGAACGGCGCGGGCCGTCACGCCGGGCCATTACCGCGCTGCTTGAAGGCAGGGCGTGCGACAAGACGTTCTGGACCGACCGCGAACTGGTCGATGGACTCGCCCGGCATCTGCAGCAGCCGCAGATTTCCACAACCGTGGTGGAGGACCCCGAACATCACGCACTGGCCGTGGTGATCACGGACAGGTCCTTTGGTTACGACAAACACCACCGGCTCGATCTCGATTTCGTGACCACCGGCGAATTCCGCACACTGGCTGCGGCCTACGTGGACATCCGCGAGTTGATGATGGGGCCGGTCGTCATTCGCACCACCGGCCACAGTGAGTCCACCGCAGAGCTTGAAACCGCTGGGGGCGACGAGGGAGGGGCCGAGGCGCCGGCAGGCGAAGAGGCGGCTGCGGAGGTTGCGGCCAAGCCGGCGGCGAAGGACAAGGACGCCGATCGTCGGGTGGCATCGATCGACGAACTGGTGGACTACTTCGTGCTGGCCGGCAAACGCGGTCTGGCGATCAATCGGTACAAAGGTCTGGGTGAAATGAATCCCGACACGTTGTGGGAAACAACAATGGACCCCACCAAGCGCACGTTGTTGCAGGTGCGCGCTGAAGACCATACCGAAGCCGACCTGATGTTCACCACTTTGATGGGCGATCAGGTTGAGCCGCGCCGCAAGTTCATCGAAGACAACGCGCTCGACGTTAAGAACCTCGATATCTAAGTGCCCGACGCCATGGACCAGAATTCTCCCCTGCGCATTCCCGTCAATATTGAAGACGAGATGAAGCGCTCGTACATGGATTACGCGATGAGCGTCATCATCGGGCGTGCGCTGCCTGATGTCCGCGACGGGTTGAAGCCCGCCAATCGTCGCGTGTTGTACGCCATGCGACAGATGGGCCTGGCGTCGAATCGGCCTTACCGCAAGTGCGCGAAAATCGTCGGCGAGGTCATCGGCAACTACCATCCCCACGGCGACGCCCCGGCGTACGACACCCTTGTGCGCCTCGCGCAGGACTTCAGCATGCGGTACACCCTAGTGGACGGCCAGGGCAACTTCGGGTCGATTGATGGCGACCCGCCTGCCGCCTACCGGTACACCGAAGCGCGGCTCGAATCGCTGGCCGAAGCGATGATGGCCGACCTTGATAAGGACACCGTCGATCACCGGCCGAACTTCGACGAGACCACTGAAGAGCCCACGGTCTTTCCGGCGCCGTATCCGAATCTTCTCGTCAACGGGTCAACCGGCATTGCCGTCGGCATGGCGACGAGTATCCCGCCCCACAACATGCGCGAAGTCATCGAAGGCGTGCTCGCCGTGATCGACCAGCGCGACGCTCCGGAGGCGGATCGCTTCCGCGCGGCGCTGCAGGCGATTCCCGCGCCCGACTTCCCGTCAGGTGGCACCATCGTCGGGCGCGCCGGCATTCATCGCGCGTATCGCGAAGGCCGCGGTGGCGTGGTGGTGCGCGGCAAGGCCACCTTCGAAGAGAGCAAGAAGGGCGATCGTGTGTCGATCGTCATTACGGAGATTCCGTACCAGGTCAACAAGGCCACGCTAATTGCCGACACGGCCACGCTTGTGCGCGACAAGAAGCTCGAAGGCATTTCCGATTTGCGGGACGAATCGGATCGCGACGGCATGCGGATTGTGATCGAGCTCAAGCGCGGCGAGCTGCCTGACGTAGTGCTCAACAATCTCTACAAACACACGAAGTTGCAGATGAGCTACGGCATCACCCTGCTGGCCATTTCAGGTGGCCGGCCGCGTGTGTTGAACCTATTGCAGATCATCGAGCTCTTCATCGAGTTCCGCAAGGAAGTGGTGCGGCGGCGCATCGAGTTTGAGTTGCGCAAAGCCGAGGCACGCGCACACATCCTCGAGGGCCTAAAGATCGCACTCGACCATCTCGACGCGGTCATCACGCTGATTCGCGGTTCGAAGAATCCCGCCGAGGCTCGCGTGGGCCTGATGACGAACTTCGGACTGTCCGACTTGCAGTCGCAGGCCATTCTCGACATGCAGTTGCAGCGGCTCACCGGCCTCGAACGGCAGAAGATCGTCGACGAACTGACCGAGCTCGTGGCTCTCATCGAGAAACTGCGCGCCATTCTCTCGAGTGACGCACTGATCCTGGCGATCATTGTTGAAGAGCTGAAGGCCGTGCGCGAGACGTACGGCGACGAGCGCCGCACTGAGATTATCGAAGACAGCACCGACTTCCGCGTGGAAGACCTGATTGCCGACGAAGACGTGGTGATTACCTCCACGCAAACCGGCTACATCAAGCGCAGCGCCCTGGACGAGTACCGGCAGCAGCGGCGCGGCGGCAAGGGCCTCATCGGCATGCAGACCCGAGACGAAGACGTGGTGCGCCATCTCTTCATCGCGAATACACATGCCTACATCCTGATCTTTTCGGATCGAGGCAAATGTTACTGGCTTAGGGTCTACGACATTCCAGAGGTCAGCCGCAGCAGCAAAGGCAAGTCCATCGCCAACTTGGTGCAGATGGCGGAGGGCGAAAAAATCGCCGCGCTGCTTAAGGTGCAGGGATTCCCCGACGAAGAAGGGCAGCGGTTCATCGTGATGGGCACGCAGCAGGGCACCATTAAGAAGACAGACCTCAAGGCGTTCTCAAATCCGCGCGCGGCTGGCATTATCGCCATTCAGGTGGACGACACCGACACACTGATCGCGGTGGCGGACACCGACGGGAAGAAAGACCTCGTCATCGGGACGAAAGACGGCATGGCCATTCGCTTCAGCGAAGACGATGCGCGGCCGATGGGGCGGACGGCGTTTGGCGTCAGAGGTATCAGCTTGCGCGAAGGCGACCGCGTGGTGGCCATGGAAGTGGTCAGCGACCAGGCCACGCTACTGACCGTTTGCGAAAACGGGTTTGGCAAACGCACTGAAGTGGCTGAGTATCGCAAGCAGAACCGCGGCGGCATCGGACTCAAGAACGTCCAGACGAGTGACCGCAATGGTCTCGTCGTCGGCATTGCCTGTGTAACGGATCAGGACGACCTGTTGATGGTTACCGAGCAGGGTCAGATCATCCGCATGCCCACCAGTGGGATGCGGGCCATTGGCCGCAACACCCAGGGTGTGCGCCTGATCGACTTGGCGGAAGGGGACCGCGTGGTCTCAATCGCCACACTGATGCAGCTTGAAGACCCGGCAGAGACACTGGAAACACCGGAAACAGAGGATCCGCGATAGGAAGATCTCGGGCGTGAAGAACAGCCCGAGCTACGTACTGGCCGTGCGACGCACCCCGTCTGAGATCCTTCCGAACGTGGCGCGGCCTGTTCTACGCTTTCTCAAGCGAAGCGTACCGGGCCACAAGTTTCTTCGTGCCCACCGTATTGAACCTGACCGTGACGCGGGTGTCGTCGCCCTGCTCCTCCACCGCCAGGATGGTGCCCACGCCAAACTGCTTGTGGCGCACGCGCAAACCAAGTCTCAGGCCGGTGGCGGACGACTGGTCTTCGTCTTCGTATGACGGGAACGCTGCGGCTTCCTTGACTGTGGGCCCGCTATAGCGCCGCGCATGCGGATTCCGTGTTTCATACCGTCCGGTGTTCCAGGTCGGTGCCGCCGCGGGTTCAACCCGGCGCATCAACTCCGGTGGAATTTCGTCGAGGAAGCGCGAAGGTTCGGTGGACTGGTAGTCGCCAAACACGCGGCGCCTGGAGGCGCCCGTCAGAATCAGCCGCTCGCGGGCCCGTGTGAGGCCGACGTAGCAGAGGCGCCGTTCCTCTTCCACTTCGTCTTCGTCTTCAGCTGAACGCGCGTGCGGGAACAGCCCCTCCTCCATGCCGGCCACGATGACCACGGGGAACTCCAGCCCCTTGGCTGCGTGCATAGTCATCATCCACACGCGAGCGTCGTTTGACCCCTGGGCTTCATCGGCCTCGGACAGCAAGGACAAACGGTCCACGAACCCACCCAGCGAGGCATCAGACTCGCGCGTCTCGTACTCGCGCGCTGCCGATACCAGTTCCATCAGGTTCTCAATACGCGACTCGGCGTCTTCGCTCCGTTCGTCGCGCAGGTCCTTGAGGTAGCCCGACCGGTCCAGGACCAGGCCCAGGGAAATCGACACGCTGGAGCTTGCGCAATCCGCCGCCAGAGACGCGAGCAGGTCCCGAAAGCCCTTGAGCGCAGCCACGGCCCGCGGCGGCGCCTGCCGCTGGTCGAGGGCAACGATGAGCCTTGCCCACATCGAGCGCGACGACGCCACGGGCTGCAGCCCCGTGGCAAACAGGGGTGTGGTCAAGTGTTCACACTGATTGAGATCAATCGCCTCAAGCGCCTCGATCACCGTCTTGCCAATTCCACGCGTCGGCACATTCACCACCCGCCTGAAACTCACGTCGTCATGCGGGTTCATGATCAGGCGGAGGTAGGCGAGCACATCCTTGATTTCCTTGCGTTCGTAGAACCGGACGCCGCCGATGATCTTGTAGGCGATCCCTTCCCGCATCAGCGCGTCTTCGATGGCTCGGGACTGCGCGTTTGTGCGATACAAGATCGCCGTCATGGTCTTGCTGTCGAGCAGGCGTGTTTCGCGGATGGCGCTCGTGATGTAGTCGGCCTCCTCGATTTCGTCGCCGGCCCTCACATAGACAATCAACTCGCCGCCCGTGCGGTCAGTCCACAGGCGTTTGTCCTTGCGGTTGCGGTTGACGCTGATGACAGCGGATGCCGCGTCGAGAATGACCTGGGTGGATCGGTAGTTCTGTTCGAGTTTGACAACGGTGGCTTCGGGGAAGTCCTGCTCGAAGTCCAGGATGTTGCGCAGGTCGGCGCCGCGCCATTTGTAGATGGACTGGTCGGGGTCGCCCACCACGCAGAGGTTGCGGTGATGTTCGGCCAACCGCTTTATAAGCATGTATTGCGGCCGGTTCGTGTCCTGGTATTCGTCGATGAGGATGTAGCGGAACTTGCGCGAGTAGAAGTCGCGCACGCGCTCGCTGGTTTCCATCAACTCGACAGTCTTGAGCAGGAGGTCGTCAAAATCGAGCGCTCCGGCCTCGCCGAGCACACGCAAGTAATATTCGTAGACCTTTGAGACCTGCTGGTCGCGCAGGCTCCAGCCGCTCGACTTCATCTCTGACGGCGTTTCCAGGCGGTTTTTAGCCTGGCTGATGCGCGACAACGCCGCGCGCGGCGTCAGCATCTTGTCGTCGATATCGGCGGCTCGCAGGGCCTGTTTGACCACCGCCAGTTGGTCCGACGAGTCGTAGATGACGAAATCACGCGTCAGGCCGATAGCCGGTGCTTCGCGACGCAGAAGGCGGGCGCAGAGCGCATGAAAGGTGGAGAGCCACACGTGCCGGCAGTCGGCGCCCAGGAGTTCTTCAACCCGGTTGCGCATTTCCTCCGCGGCCTTGTTCGTGAAGGTGACAGCCAATACCTCGTCTGGCGCGGCGTGGCCGTTGGCCACCAGGTGGGCGATGCGGACGGTAATGACGCGAGTTTTACCGGAACCCGCGCCTGCAAGAATCAGCAACGCGCCTTGCGTGTGCTCCACCGCATCGCGTTGAGAGGGGTTCAGTGAAGCGAGTGCATCCATCCGGAAAGTCCGAGGATATCACCCGCACACCTTCAACCCGGCGCGCTTCGATTTTTGATGTAGACAAGTCGAGCGGCTCGACACACGCGGTCAGCGTGGCATCGTCCGGCTATCGAGAATGTCGAGCGGGCTTCGCGCCGGTGTGCGGAGTTCCTTGACGACGTGCGTATAGACCATTGTCGTCTCGACATTCGCATGTCCGAGGTATTCTTGGATTTGCCGGATGTCTACCCCGTTCAGCAGGAGGTGCGTGGCAAAGCTGTGACGCAGCGTATGGACTGATACCGGCTTGTGAATGCGGGCTTTCTGCGCCGCCACTTTGACCGCTTTCTGGACGACGGAGTCGCTGATGTGATGGCGGCGGACGACCCCGGCGCGCGGATCGGTCGAGAGCGTCCGGCTCGGAAAGACCC
>SYFT01000082.1 GCA_005799825.1 Acidobacteriota bacterium
ACGCCAGCGCCGCCACACCTCCACTGGCCGGGCGCACAGGTCGGCGTCACCGCCGCCCTGTCGCGCGCACGCCGCGCTCTCGCGCAGACCGCGGGTCGGCTGCGGGGCGCCCGCCCCGCGCCGCCCACACCAGGCGCGATCGCGGCGTTTGTCCACACCGCGTTCTGGCGCGCCGGCGAAGACGCTGACGGCGGGACGGAAGGGTACATCGGCCCCGTCCTCGACGCGATCACGCACGCCGCACCAGGCGCATTGCGCCTGGTCGGCGTGGGACCCCAGCGCAACTTCACGACGCGGCGCTGGTGGGACCCCATCGCCACGGCGCCAACGCTCGATACCGTGACCGCGGTCGAAGATCTGGCGCCATGGTCCGCATTGCGCGGCTCGTTCGCGCTCTGGCGCCACCGAGCCGCGCTCGCCAACGCCGTGGTCGGCGGCGAAGGCATCCGAGCCGCCGCCCTCGTGCACGGCTGCGATCTTTGGCCCGTGCTCAGACACGAATTACGCGGCGCCGCTCTCGTCCAATGGCCGTGGTCGGCGCGCGCGATGGACGAAGCCGGCGCCGCCATCGACGCCCTCGAGTGCCACGCGGTCGTCACCTACGCGGAAGCCGGAGGGTGGGGACGCGCGCTGGTACTTGAAGCGCGCCGGCGCGGCGTTGCGTCGGTGGGCCTGCAGCACGGCTTCATCTATCGCCACTGGCTCAACTACCTGCACGAGCCCGACGAAATGTTGGCGTCCGGCGCCGACGGCGGCTGCCCCCTGCCCGACAAGACGCTGCTCTTCAACAGCTACGCCGAAGCGCACCTGCGTTCGGCCGGCGCGTTCCCTGCAGATCGCCTTGAAGTCACCGGCAGCCCCGGACTCGACGCGCTGGTCACCCGCATGGCGGCGTTCAGCGACGCCGATCGTGCCGCGATGCGTGAGGCCACCGGCAGCACCGGCCCCAATCAGAAGCTGGCCGTCCTCGTTGCAAAATTCTCCGAGGTTCGCGACGCACTGCCGGCGCTGGCCGACCTGATGCGCCAGAAGCCGGACATGCACCTGGCCATCAAGGCCCACCCGGCCGAAACCGGGACCGTCTACGCGCCGCACTTCGCGGGCCTCGGCAACGTAACGATCCTGCCGGCCGACACCGATCTGGCCCGGATACTGTATGTCGCCGACGCCGTGCTCACCCGCAACTCCACGGTGGCCATCGATGCCCTTGTGCTCGGCCTGCCGGCGCTGGTGCTGGGCCGCCCCAGCAACCTGAGCCCGTTCGTGGACGAGGGCGTGATGGCCGGCGTCGATGCCGCGGGCAACGCGGCCGGGATTGGGGAGACGCTTGAGCGCCTCTTGTATGATCGGGAGGTTCGGGCCACTGTGACCGCTGCCGCCGACGCCTTCGTCACTCGGTACGGCCTTCGGCCGAGGCAGGCATCCGCTGCGCGGGCAGCGGACGTCATTCTGGAGATGGCAAGACGATGAGAGCGTTGTTGACGGGTGGAGCGGGATTTGTCGGGTCGCATCTGGCCGAGGCGCTGCTCGACGCGGGCCACACCGTGGAGGTCATTGACGACCTCTCCACCGGGTTGCTCGACAACATCGCGCACCTGACCGGTCGTCCGAACTTCCGCTACATCATCGACACGGTGATGAATGAGCGGCTCGTGGGCGAGATGGTGGACCGCTCCGACGTGGTCTTCCACCTCGCCGCCGCCGTCGGTGTCAAACTCATCGTTGAAGCCCCGGTCCGAACGATCGAAACGAATGTGCACGGCACCGAAGTGGTGCTCACGCAAGCCAAACGCGGCAAGCAGCGCGTGGTGGTGTTCTCCACGTCCGAGGTCTACGGCAAGAGCACGGCCGTGCCGTTTACCGAGACGGCCGATCTCGTCATGGGCCCGACAAGCAAACACCGCTGGGCCTATGCGTGCAGCAAGGCGCTGGACGAATTCCTGGCGCTGGCGTACTTTAAGGAATACGAGCTACCGGTGGTGGTCGTGCGGCTGTTTAACACCGTCGGACCGCGGCAGACCGGCCGCTACGGCATGGTGATCCCGACGTTTGTGGGCCAAGCGCTTGCCGGCCAGCCGATCACGGTCTTTGGCGACGGCACGCAGTCACGCGCGTTCACGTACGTGGGCGACGTGGTGAGCGGCCTCTTGCGACTGGCGGAGTCGCCAGACACGATCGGCGAGGTCTTCAACATCGGCAATCACGAGGAGATCTCCATGATGGCGCTCGCCGAGCGGGTCAAGGCGATGACCGGGTCGCCTTCCGACATCGTGCTCATTCCCTACGACCAGGCGTACGAGGCCGGGTTCGAGGACATGCCGCGGCGCGTACCCAACCTGCAGAAGATCAACGCGGCGGTGGGATACACGCCGACCGTGGGCTTGAACGAGATCCTGCAGCGGGTCATCGACCACGAGAGGGCCGCAGCGGCCTCAAGGCGATAATAGAAACATGCCAGGACTCTCCACACGCGCGCGCAAGGTCGTTGAACGTGCCCTGCTCAGCAACGCGAAGACTGTTCGTGCGGCCATGCTCAAGGCCGGGCGCGAGCGCACGCCCCGCTGGCCCGACATCGTCCAGATTGAAAGCACGAACCTGTGCAACGCAAAGTGTGTCTTCTGCCCGCGCGACGAGATGCACCGTCGGCAGGGGGTCATGAACATGGACCTCTTCAAGAAAGTCGTTGACGAGTGCGTCACGCTCGGCATCACCCACGTTCGGGTCCATAACTACGGCGAACCATTCCTTGACAAGCAGCTCGTCGAAAAGGTGCGCTACGCTAAGGAGCGAGGCATCGCTGAAGTGGGCATGATCAGCAACGGATCACTGATCAGCGAGGATATCGCGCAGGGCATGATCGACGCCGGGCTTGATGCCATCAACATCAGCGTCGACGCGTCGGGTAAAGAGGTGTTTGAAAACACCCGCCTCAACCTCGACTACGACGAGGTCATCAACAACATCGAGACGCTGGTGCGGCTGCGCAAGGCCAGTGGTCGTGTGCGGCCGAAGCTCATCCTCTCGTTTGTGCGGCAGAACAACTCGGTGGACGAGCAGCAGTTCATCGAACATTGGCGGAAGATTGCCGACAAGGTGCATATCACCGACCTGCACAACTGGGCGGGCACCCTCAACGCGACGTCGGATGTGCATTACCCCTGCTACCGCATGTGGCAGACGTTTACCGTGTTGTGGGACGGCCGCGTGTCGCTCTGCTGCGCCGACTTCGACGGCCGCCACATCCTCGGCGACCTCCGGACCTCGACAATTGCCGACGTCTGGAACGGCCCGGCCTACCTCGGGGTCCGTCGCCAGCACCTGGAGTACGGCGGTCCGGAAATCTGCCGCTCGTGCGACCTTCCGAAGAAGGACTCGCCGCTGTGGGTCTCTCGGCTGATCTGAGCTCTCCTGAAAATGGCGAAGTGTCACAAATGTCCGAAATGGCGCCTGTCCGTCTGGCGTCCAAAGGCGTATGATGGACGTCTCACTGCCATGGTGATCAAGAACGTACTCGCCGTCGCGGCGTTGCTCGCCTGCGCCACGCCCCTTCTGGCGCAGCAGGGCCGTAAGCTCGAAATCTCGTTCAATGAGGGTCTGGTGACGCTCGTGGCCGAGAACGTGACTCTGCGTGAGATCCTGGCAGAATGGGCGCGCAAAGGCGGCAGCCGCATCGCGAACGGCGACAAGGTCACCGGGGCGGCCGTGTTGCCGATGGAGTTCCACAATCAGCCCGAGGCCACGGTGTTGCTCTCCATGTTGCGCGACCTACCGGGCTACGCCACGTCGATGCGAATTGCGCCCTCAGCGAGCGCGTCGGTCGTCGAGGCCGTGTTCATCCAGGCCACCAGATCAGTCACCTCTGGCAGTTCCGCCGGTGCACCACAGCCGACCGGCTCCCCGGTCTTCGAGAACCCGAGACCGCAGGCCACGTCTCGCATCATTCAAGGATCGCCTGACGATGAGATTCCACCGGTGCCGCCACTCGTCGGTGACAGGCCGCCGACCACACCAAATGCGCCACCACCCGCATCCAACCCAAACCTTCGCGTGAGCCCAGGCGGTGTGGTGACGTCAACGATACCCGGCGTGATCATCCCCGTGCAGCCCAGTACCACCACGCCAGGCGCCAAGCCGCCCACCACCGGCCGCGGCGGAGGCGGCGGCCGATAGGTTTCATCAAAACGAGCGGCCCCCGGACAAGCCCGGGCGTCACGGCGCTTGAGGCGCGTCAGCGCGAGGCCAGAGTGGCAAGGCGACCCGGCGTCCTCTCGGTAAGCCACACGGTCAGAACGGGAGCGCGGTACAATCTCAGCGCATGACCGGCACCCCCACGGGAGAATATGCAATCCGCGGCGACTACCACAGGGAGCCTTCGCCCGACTGGGAGTTCTACCCCACGTACCTGGCCAAGCTCACCTTCGTGCGCCGCTATCTTGCAGCGCTGCCGCGAGACACGCGGGTGCTCGATGCGGGGTGCGGAGAGGGCGTGCTGGTCGAGGAATTTCGCAGGCGCCTCGCCATTGAAGGCATCGACTCCAACTACAGTTCCGAGTTCGTCACGCGCGGGTCGGTGCTGGCGCTGCCCTACTCGAATGCAACATTCGATCGAGCCACCTGCCTGGACGTGCTGGAACATCTGACCTTCGATGATCAAGCCAAAGCGTTCGCGGAGTTGTTCCGGGTGTTGCGGCCGGGAGGCGAGTTGTTGATGTCGGTGCCGAACCTGGCCCACCTGCAGTCGCGCGTTCACTTCCTGCTGCAAGGCCGGCTGATACATACTGCGAGTCTCGAAAAGCACCCAGGCGATCGGCCGATCGGCGAATACCTCGACCTGGCGCGCCGCACGGGATTCCGACTCATCGCGCGGCATGGCATTTTCCCAACTGTGCCCATCCTGACTCGATGGATCCGCCGCGCGCCTGCCCGGCTGCTGCCCCTCCATCGGGCGCTCACCCGCCTGCTGCCGGTCCCGGGCTGGTGTTTTCTGAACCTCGTGCGATTCGAGCGCCCGTAGACCGACCCCGTGCGAAAACATCTTGGTGCGCTGACCCGTAACGTCGCGATTTACGGCGCCGGCGACGTCGCCGTCACGGCCGTCGGCTTCCTCCTGTTGCCGGTCTACATGCGCCACCTGTCGCAGGAAGACTACGGCGCGCTGGCCCTGCTCATCGGGGTCGAAGCTATTACTAAGATCTTCTTCCGCTGGGGCCTTGATGGCGCGTTCATGCGGTTCTATCACGATCGGGTCACGCCTGAGGCGCGCATGCTCCTCACGAGCACGCTCTACCTTTTCCTGCTCGCGGCAGCCGGAGGGTTGCTCGCCCTCGGCCTGGCGCTCTCCGGGACGCTTGCGGCGCACCTCTTCCCGGAGGCACCCGATCGGTATCTGCCCGCACTTCGACTCGTGCTCATCAACACGTTTCTGCTGACGTTCACATTCGTCCCCTACCAGGTCATGCGGCTGGAAGGGCGCGCCCTGGCGTTCAGCGCCTTGTCATTTGCCCGTTCGGTCGCCAGCGTCACTCTGAAGTTCGCGCTTGTCGTCAATGCGGGCTGGGGCCTGACCGGCTTCATGGCCGCCGACCTCATCGTGACCGTCGGCATGTTGCCGTGGCTGTGGCCGTGGACGCGTCCGTTGTTGGGGCCGGTATTCTCCACCGCAGAGCTGCGGCAGTGTTTGCGGTTTGGCTTGCCGCGTCTGCCTCATGGCCTGGCGCAGCAGGCGCTCGACGCCGGAAACAAGGTGCTGCTCAATCGCTATGTCCCACTCTCAGGCCTCGGGGTCTATCAGATCAGCAGCACGATCGGCCAGTCGATCAAGTTTTTCCTGTCGGCATTTGAAACTGGCTGGGCGCCGTTTTACTACGAAACCGCGCGAACACCTGACGCTCCAGTGACCTTCAGTAAGATCACCACCTATGGCGTGGCGATTCTCGCGCTGATGGTGGCCGGCCTGACGGCGATCACGCCGGATCTGATGCGTCTGCTCACCATGGGCAGTCCGTGGACGGGCGACGCCTACGCAGATGCCGCCAAGATCGTCCCGCTGATCGGGCTGGGGATCGCATGCCAAGGCGTTTACCTACTGACCTCGATCGGACTCAACCTTACAAGTCAGACACAGTTTTATCCGGTCTCGACGTTTGCGGCTGCCGCTGTCGGCCTGGGCAGCGGTCTGTGGCTGATGCCGGCATTCGGCGCTGTTGGCGCCGCAGTAGCGTTCCTGCTGTCATACGTGACCCTGGCGGCCACGGCGGGGGCGCTTGCACACTACCATTACCGGGTGCACTACGAGACCGCGCGGCTGCTGCGGGTGCTGGGGGCGGCGGTGCTGGCCGCAGCGGCGGGCGTGATGCTGCCCGCGTTGCCACCACTCGCGGGAGTGCTCGTCCGGGGCGCCAGTGTGATGACTGTGTTCATCGGCCTGCTGTCGCTCACCGGTTTCCTGCGCGTCACCGAACGCGCGCTCCTGTCCCGCGTGGTTCGACGACTCGCCGGATGGGCGATATGATTGAGCGCTTGACTACGACGCTCGGACATCGCACATTGCTCGTCAATCCTCCCCTAGTGGGCGGCATCGCGTTTACCCGACAAGGCCGGTGCCAGGAACGTGAAGAGGTGCTGGGCACGACCAAACCTCCCTACACACTCGCCTTGCTCGCAGCGCTATTGCGCCAGTGCGGCCACGAAGTGCGCCTGGTCGACCTGACGGCGTCGCGACAGGGCGTCGACACCCTGATCACCCGGCTCGATGCGGAAGGCTTCGCACCGACGTTGATCCTCTTTCCCAGCACCACGCCGACGCTTGCGGCAGATGTGGCGGCCATGGCGGCGCTCAAGGCGCGATACGGCGCTCCGCTGTTCTGCTTCGGACCCCATGCGTCCACGACGCCGGCCGAGTCTATGGCGCGTGCCGCGGTAGTGGACGGCATGTTCGTGGGTGAGCCCGAAGACGGAGCGGTCGAGTTGGCCGCGCTGTCGAGCCTCAACGAAATTGGAAACGTGGCCAGCCTGACCTACCGGCGGGGCGGAGAGGTTATTCCGCACCGCGCTCATGGCAGCTTCACGGGATTTCTCGAGGCGCCGATTCCCGCGTGGGATCTGCTTGACGTCTCGCCGTACACGCTGCCGCTTGAGGGACGGTCCTACGTCATTGTCGAAACGTCCCGCGGCTGCCCCTACACGTGCGATTTCTGTGTCGCGCCGCTCCATCAGGGACACAAGTTCCGCGAACGCAGCGCCGCGGCGATTGTGGACGAGATGGCGCACGTGATGCGCCATCAGGGTGTGCGATTTTTTTATCTGTGGGGCGACACGGTCACGTTGAACGTGAAGTCGTTCAGCGCCATTTGCGAAGAAATCATCTCGCGCAAACTTGACGTCCAGTGGTTCGGCAACGCGCGTGCAGACAACCTGCAGGACCCTGCCTTTGTCGATCGTCTGAAGCGATCAGGGTGCTGGATGCTGGCCCTGGGCATTGAGACGGAATCCGATACCACGCGCAAGGACATGATGAAGCGGCTGGAGGGCGAAAACATTCGCCTGGCGCTGGTCAACATGCGTGCATCCGGCGTGAAGTCTTTCGGCTTTTTCATCCTGGGTTACCCCGGCGAGGATGCACAGGCGCTCAATCGGACGATTGAATACGCGATTGAACTCGATCCGGACTTTGCGAATTTCTACCCGGCAGTCCCGTACCCAGGCACCGAACTTTACAACAAGGCCAAACGTGACGGCTTGCTGGTGAGCGAGGACTGGACGAAGATGGAGTATTCGTACTACCTGCTCAAGGGGAACGGACTCGACGAGCAGGTGGTCATGGATGCGATCAACCGGGCCAAGCGCCAGTTCTTCCTGCGTCCGCGCTACCTAATACGGCACGCCGGTGATGTCTTCAAGCTGGCCGTGACCAAGTTTCCGGTCGCCTGGCAGATCGGCTCTCGCATGTTGTTTGGACGCCGCGTCGTCGACGCGCAGCCTTGACTGGCGCGTTATCGCCAGGATCGAATCGCCGCCACCAGCCACTCGCCGTAGGCGCCTGCGGAGAATCCGTAGGTCAATGGGCTCATTAGCGCAAACCCGACGATGGCCGAGGCGATGACCACGTAGTAACTGGCGCGCTGGCCGCCGGCCTGCTCCGGCCGGATCCATCCGGCCTCTTCGAGCCACAGCAGCACGTACGCGAGCGAGAATACGAGCGGCGTCAGGTAGTGGTACAGAAACAAGATTCGGGACACCCCAAAGAACGGCAGGTACGCCACAGCGTACGCGAGCATGAGCCACCACAACCGTGACGCGCGCGGCCGCGACTCAAGCCGGAGTCGGGTGACGCGCATGAGTCCAGTGTTCACGACGATCACCACCAGCAGCAGGCTGCTGCCCCACCACACAACCGGATTGCCGATAAGGTACTCCACCGCGCCGTTGCTCCCTGCCCAGAAAAATGGTGGCACTTTCATCAACGGCCAGCTCAGGGGATGACTCGCATCCGGATGAGTGGACGTCATGGCGGCATTGGCGGCAAACATCATGCGATGGACCACTCGCACGTCTTCGATGAACCGGCCGGTGGTGGGGTGGTAGACGTCGGCTGGACCTGGCCGGGTCAACAGCGCAAAGTGCACCATCCAGCCGGCCAGGTAGATCACGATGCCGGCCGCACCCATCACCAGTGCCCGCCGCAGGAGCACCGTGCGCCCAGCTGTGCGAGGCTCGGTCCACCATGCACTCCCCAGCCAGGCGGCGATCAACACCCAAACGGTCAGGCCCGTGAATTTCGTTCCGACCGCCAGTCCTGCCAACGCACCGCACGCGACGGTCCACGCCCAGGCGACGTGGGAAGACCGGGCGCGTTCAACGGCCAGCAGGCAGACAAGCGCACCCAGCGTTGACGCCACTAGAATGCCGTCAAACAACATGGTGCGAGTCTCGAGGATGAACGCGTTATCAAGCGTGAGCAGCAGGCCGCCCAGCCACGCTGTGGCCACCGAGCCGCCGACTCCGCGGAGGAACAGAAAAAACAGCAGCGGAATGAGAACGCCGGACAACGCCGGCATCAGCCGTAGCCAGAAGATGGGTTGTGCCCCATACGGCCGGCCGATGGACTCAAATGACTGCCGCCCATCGTAGCCGCCCAGGACTGCCCCCAGAGTCAGTAGCAGCTTACCGTGCGGCGGATGGACGTCGAACAAACGCTCGCCCGTGCAGCAGTACGCCGTCACGGACCGGCCCCAATGCACTTCGTCGAATGTCACCACGGCCGGGTGCCTGAGACCAATCAAATGGGTCGCCAGTCCCAGCAGCACCAGGAGGCCGGGGGCCCACCGCGCGTGGCGTGGCAGCCAGGGCATCTGCGTGAGACGAGCCTGACCAGTCGCCGGTGATTCCATCGTCACACTGTGTGGTCTTTCAGAACTGGAAGTAGATGAACTCCGCGCCTTCAAAATTGCCGAAGAGCCCAACCAGATACCCGATCGCACCTCCGAGAGCATATTTCACGGGCCACGGTAACGCGGCAATGGCCAACTCGTCATCACGCGTGGCCTGATACGCATGAACGAGCAGCAGTGGACCGATGATCAGGAGCATCGGCATCAGCATCTCAACCGCCGTCGCCGGCAGACTCCAATCGGTGAAGAGCCGGTTCGTCAGGCCTGCTATTTGCGTGGCGGACTCCGCGCGAAAAATGAGCCACCCGTAACACGTGACCTGGAACATGAACACCGCGCCTGCGACGCGCTGCCACGGGCGCGTCAGCGCCCGCCCTCCCGACATAAGCGATCGGGCGACGCCGAGCACCAGCCCCTGGTACGCGCCCCACAGCACAAACGTCCAGGCGGCACCATGCCACAGCCCCCCCAGCACCATGGTGGCCATGAGATTGCGTGCCGTCTGGAGCGACGACCCGCGATTGCCTCCCAACGGAATGTACAGGTAGTCGCGTAGCCAGGTCGACAAGCTAATGTGCCAATGCCGCCAGAATTCCTGAGGCGAGGTGACGAAATACGGGAAGCGAAAGTTGACGTTCAGTTCGATGCCCATGAGCTTGGACATCCCTCGGGCGAGATTCGAGTAACCGGCGAAATCACCGTAGATCTGAAACGCAAACGCGACCGTGGACAGCCAGACCTCCGCCCCGGACAGATTGGTGCCGGGTCTGTACGCGTGGGCGACCAGCCCGGCCAGATTGTCGGCGACAAAGACCTTCTGGAACAGGCCCCACGCCATCAACCACAGGCCGTCGGTGATGTGCTGTGGCGTGATGAGGCGTCGCCGGGCAATCTGCGGCAGCAACAGGCTCGCGCGTAGGATGGGCCCAGCCACCAGATGCGGAAAGTACGCCACGAACACCGCAAACTCCAACAGCGAAGATACGGGCCGAATCGTGCCGCGGTAGACGTCCACGACGTAGCTGACCGTCATGAAGGTGTAGAACGAAATACCAATCGGCAAGATCACGTGCAGCGTGATCGGATCGAGGTGCCACCCCGCCGATGCCGCCAGCCCGGCCAGGCTTTGCGCAAAAAAATTGAAGTACTTGAAAAAGCCGAGCATCGCAAAGTTGAACGCCAGGCTGATCCACAGCAGGCGCTTGCGCCGTTGTTGATCCGGGGCGCGCGCGATGGCGTGCGCCACGACGAAATCGACGAGCGTCGATCCGATCAGCAGCGACAGAAACCGCCAGTCCCACGCCGCATAGAAGTAATAGCTGGCACCGAGAAGCCACCAGTTTTGCCCTCGGTGCGGCAGCACCCGATACACCGAGTAGACCACGACGAAGAACGCTGCAAACTGCAGAGAGGTAAATACCATTCAGCGCGCCCGCGCGGACGGCAACACCTGGCGGCTCAGGACAAAGTCCGCCAGGATCCGCCCCGTCAGTTCGTGCCCCCGTGGTGTCAGATGGATGTTGCGCTGAAAGAACAGGCCGGCCGGAGCCTCTTGGTTCTGAAACGCCGAGAGCAGGTCCATCATGGGCAGGCCCAGCGGCGCGAGGGCGCGGCTGAAGCGCTCGCTAGCCGCCTGGCGAACCAGTGCATGGCCGGCCGCCTCCACCCGCGCACGCAGGCGCCCGTAGTCGCCGTCATCGAGCTGGAAGCGGGCGGGCATGAGGACGAGCGCCGTCGCCGCACCACGTTTGGCGGCCATCGCCGCAATGCGACCGAATGCCTCACGAGTCACCTCGAGCCCGCGTGTGACCTCGACGGGGGGCGTCGCCAGGTACGATGCCAGTGGCCGCTCGGCTCCAGGGCTGGCGGCATCGGGCCGCATCTGATCCCAGCGCAGGCGCATCGTCTGCAACACCATGCTCGACCGCACCATGCGACGCGTCCAGACCACTGCGGCTGTGCGCGCGCTGTCGAGCGGCTGGTCAGCCGTCAGCCAGGCGGCCTTGTCGAAGGCTTCGGTCGCATCGTTCGCGACAAATGCCACGATGAGCACCAAATCAGGCTCCAGCGTGTCCACGACGTTACGGTAAAACAACCAGTCGTCCACGGGACCGTACCCCTGAACGCCGGCGTTAATCACCTGCCATTGGCGTGAGGGGTCAGCCGCTGACAGGCCCCGCTCGAGCCAGGACACAAAGGTCTGCTCCACGGGCACCTGCACCGAGAGCACGAGCGAATCCCCCAGCACCACCACTCTCGTCTGGCCGGGCCGCTTGGGTCCGAGATCGCGGTCATCACGAACACCCTGGGGATTGATCGACAACCGCGTCGTGAACTCGGCCGTGGAGTACACCGTGCGGGCTCCGGGCTGCAGGCGATGTCCCACGCGGGGATCCTGCATGAAGATCTGCTGGAACGCGGGAGCGGCTTCAGAACCACCTGCCACCCGCATACCCAGTTCGAGAAGCGCGAACTCGACCGACAGCAGCAGCGCCAGCACCAGCAGTCGCTGCGCCCTCACAAGGTTGCCAGACACCACAGCACTATAAATCAACTGACACGATAGACTGACCTCGCCTGCGCGCCACCATGCCCCTGTTCAAACGTTTGAGCCGTGCCGTCTCAGCCAAGCTGACCCGAGTCACACTCGATCAATTCATCCAGGCGCACGCCAGCACCGGCCAGGACTGCGCGGCCCACGGGGCAATACCGAAGTGACGACGGCAGCAGGGTGTCTCACAGGTAATTTCTGTCGTCGCGCAGCGACGGCGTACGCATCGGGGCCAACAGGTCGGCCCAGTTCGCCTCGCGAAATTCAGGCCACCCCGTTCCCAGCACTGCGAGATCCGCGCCGGCCAGGACCTCGGGCAGCGACGCCGTCAGCACCGCATCAACGCCCGGCACGGTGACAGCGCGGGCAGAGAGGGGATCGTAGGCGTGAATCCGGGCGCCCGCCTCCGCGAGGGAGAGCCCAGCGCCAGCGCCGGTGAGTCGTGCAGGTCATCAGTCCCGGCCTTGAAGCTGAGCCCCAGCATGGCCACCTGTTTGCCTCGAAGGCCACCGCGATGCCAGGTCACGCCTGGTGTGTCCGACTGAGGGGAACGACCCACCGCGTGCACGTCAAAGCCCGGTGCCAGGAGCGGGGCCAACGTTTGCCAGGCGATGAACCCGGAGCCGCCGGTCACCAGAATGCGAGGCCGGTCGTCGGTCTCAGCCGGTGAAGTCCGGGTAGTCACGATCGCGAGGGTGCAAATGCCGCACCGGGGCAGGCCACAACACCTGGAAAGACGGATCGTCGTATCGCCCACCCCGGGCCGCATCCGGTACGTATCTAGTCAACACCTGATACGACACCTCGATGTTGTCGACCAATGTCAGGTAACCGTGCGCGCAGCCTTCCGGCAGTACAACATGCAGTGATTGTCGACCGTGAGCTCACCGCCGTCCCAGCGCTTGAACATGGGGCTCGACGGCCGCAGATCGATGAAGACATCAAACACCGCGCCGGCGGTGCACCTGACCAGCTTGGCTTCAGCATGAGGCGCCTCCTGGAAGTGCATACCGCGAAGTGTGCCGGCCTTAGGGTTAAACGACACGTTGCATTGTGCGACCGTCGGGTTCGACCCCTGCGCCACCGCATCCTCGTCACACCAGGTTCGTGCGAAGAACCCGCGGTCGTCGGGCAACCGCTTCGGTTCGACCAGAAACGCGTCGGGGATTCCGGTCGGAGTGACTACCATCGCGCCGTCAGTGTGCAACGGCCCCCGCCATCACACCAAGATCATGATGTTGCTCCCGGTCTCCGGTTGAGCGGGCCGCCACGCTTGAAAACGTGCGCGCGGAGGCGTTGGCGCCCGATCGCCTGAACGGGCTGATGTTCGGCGGGTTTGCCGGTGTGGCGCCGCCATTGAAGAGGTGCACATCCCAGGCGCGCTACCCATCATGGGCGCGGCTGTTCTGCTGGCAGGGGCCGCGGTTCTGGCGTCCGTGGTGCCGGCGGCACGTGCCGCACGCGTGGACGTCATGGAGGCGCTGCGCTCGGAGTAGAGCTGCGGCGAGCCTCGAACATTCCGTTGACACCCATGCCCAGGGGCGGTAGGCTCCGGCCTACACCTGAGTCTTCTAGAATTTCCAACTAGCGGAACGTGACGTTGATTCAGCGAATCAAGGGGGAGAGCAATGGGTCGTAGCACTTGGCGGGCGGTGGCGGGGCTGGCGCTAATACTGCTTTCTAGTACGAGCGCGTTTGCGCAGGCGACGACGCCCTTGTCTGGCGTCGTAAAAGACTCAGCTGGAGGCGTGATTCCTGGAGCGTCAGTCGTGGTGAAGAACATCGCCTCCGGGGTGGCGTTCGAGACGACGACCAATACGTCCGGTTCGTACTCAGTGACGGGGCTGCAAGCAGGTCAGTACACAGTGACTGTGTCGTTGTCGGGATTCAAGACCGCCGTCGCCAGTAATGTGCGTCTGGCCGTCGGCGCGCCGGTTACGGTGGATCTGATCCTTGAAGTGGGCGACCTGACAGAGACCGTGAATGTGGTCAGCAGCGCGGAACTGATCAACACCCAGACCGGCACGGTTTCGGCTACGCTCAACGCCGATCAGTTGAACCGTATGCCGGGACCCACACGCAACGCGCTGAACGCTGTGACGTTCCTGCCCGGTGTCAACACCGCGACCACGAACCGCAATTCGTCAATCAATGGCTTACCTGACTCATTCCTCGCCATCACGCTCGATGGGGTCAGTAACAACGACAACTTCCTCCGGTCTACGGACGGATTCTTCGCGTCGGTGACGCCTCGTCAGGACGCGGTGGAGGCGGTGACGGTGACCATGGCGGCGGCTGGCGCCCAGGTGGGCGGTAGCGGCGCGATTACGATGGCGTTTCAAACGCGATCGGGCGGCACTCGCTTCACCGGCAGCGCATATGAGTACTTCCGGCATCCTCGTCTTAACAGCACTTATTTTTTTAACGTCGCCAACGGCCTGGAGAAGAATGACGTAAAACTCAATCAGTACGGCGCACGCGTCGGTGGGCCTATTGTGATTCCCGGCCTGTTTGACGGGCGCGGGAAGGCGTTTTTTTTTCTGAACTACGAGCAGGTGCGTTTCCCCAACAGCTTCACCCGGACGCGAACAGCGCTCAATAACAGGGCACTCGACGGTTGGTTCCAGTACACGTCGGGCGCCGGCATCGCCGAAATCAACGTACTCGCTCTAGCCCAGGCGAACGGGCAGATTTCGGCTACCGACCCCATAGTGATGTCTTTGCTCCGGAAGATTCAGGCCGGCATGAAGACCACCGGCACCATCAATCCGTCGGCGGACCCGCTGCTCGACAGTTATGTGTGGCTCAGCCCCGGCTCGCTGTTCGAACATCAGCCAACGCTGAGGCTTGACTTCAACCTTGGTACCAACCATCGCCTGAGCATTTCGGAATCCGTGCTGATGGCCAAGCGCGATCCGGACTATCTGAACAGCGCTGACGTTCGGTTCCCCGGGGCCTCGAACTTCCGCATCTTCTCGTCGCGACGTCCACTGACGTCAGTCACGTTGCGGTCATCCTTTGGCGCCAACCTGGTGAGCGAGTTGCGCGGCGGCATTACCGCGCTGGGCGGCCAATCGAGGTTCGGACAGGACTCGAGTAACGGACCAGCGACGTTTGCAGACCAGGGCGGCTACGCGATCGACTTCGACGCCAATATCGGGCTGACCAACTGGTTCACGAGCAACACCCCAAGTTGGAGAGCGGCCCCCACGTTCAGCCTTGAGGAGACGCTGATGTGGCAGCGCGGGAACCACAGCCTGACTGGTGGTCTGGCCGCGGTGTACTCCACCGTCGATTCCAATAGCCAGCAGATGGTGCCGGGCATCAACCTCGGATTTGACCAGACCAATGACCCGGCGGCAGGCCTTTTCACCACAGCCCGATTCCCTGGCGCCTCGGCGGCGCAGTTGACCGATGCGCGTGAGCTCTACGGCCTCCTGACGGGCCGTGTCACTTCGGTCACCGGCCAGGCCGCGCTCGACAAAAACACCAACAAATACGTCGCGTTTGGTCCCGAGTCGTACACCGGGCACATCGGCGTCTACTCGGCATTCATGCAGGACTCATGGCGCGCGACACCCACATTCACGGTGACGGCGGGCCTTCGGTACGACCTCCAAACGCCCTTCGTGCCTGCGAGCGACATCATGTCCTCCGTGACGATGGAGTCGATCTGTGGCGTAACGGGAATGGGCAGCGGCAGCACCTACGATCGCTGCAAGTTCTTCACGCCGGGGGCCTCGGGCGGAGCGACATCTCAGTACATCCAACTGACCAAAGGCACGCAGGGGTACAAGACCGACAAGAACAACTTCGCACCGTCGGTGAGCCTGGCCTGGCGGCCGAATATCCAGTCTGGCTTCCTGCGGACACTGTTCGGCAATCCGGATCAGGCGACCATCAGGGCCGGGTGGCAGGTGGCGTACGAGCGACGAGGAATGTCGGACTTCACCGGCGTATTCGGGGCCAATCCGGGTCCCACGGTCTCCTTGACTCGCAACGCCAACACGGGACTCGTTGCAATAGGAGAGGCGTGGCCCGTGTTATTGAGCCAGCCGAGCCGGCTCTACAACGCTCCGTTCCCGGAGTCGCCGACGTTTCCGATTGCCGTTCGGGCGAACCGGGCTGACAATCTGACGGCCTTCGCGCCCGACATCCAGATTGGCCGGGCGCAGACCTGGTCCGTCGGAATCCAGCGGTCCATTGGCGCCGACATGGCCGCTGAAGTCCGCTACCTGGGAACCCGAGGCGCCGATCAGTGGTCTGCACTCAACTACAACGGTATTCGAGGTGAGAGCCTGCTCAACAACGGATTCCTGAACGAGTTCAAACTCGCGATGGCCAATCTTGCAGCGAACAACGCCGCCGGGGGTGCACGGGCGGGGTCGTTTGCGTACTTCGGGCCCGGCACTAATCCGCTCCCGATCTACCTCGCGTACTTGAATGGTCGTACGGATTCGAGCAACCCGGCGGCCTACACTGGCGGATCGACCACGTGGACGAGCACCACATTCACCGGCCGTTTGTCGCCCGCGAGCCCTTCGCCCATCAGCGCGGCCGTGGACCTCGACGGGGACCTGACGCGACGCACCAGGGCGCTGGCCGCCGGACTCGCTGCGAACTTCTTCGTCCCGAACCCGGCTGTTGGGTCGGCAAACGTCACCGATAGCGGTGCGTTTAGCGACTATCACGCGCTGCAGATTGAGCTGCGGCGGCGTCTGTCGAAGGGACTGTCCGCCAACGTCAACTATCAGTACGCACACGAGCGCGGTTCAGACTTTGACGGCTTCAGCTTCGGCCGGACAATGGTCAATCAGGCGAATGTGCGGCATGCGTTCAAAACCCAGTGGGATTGGAGCCTGCCGGTTGGCCGCGGGCAGCGGTTCGGCTCGGAAATGCATCCGATTCTCGACGCCTTTTTCGGTGGCTGGAGCATTAACGGCGTCGGGCGTGTGCAGGCCCGGGTCATGGATTTCGGCAACGTCCGGCTGGTGGGCATGACGCTCGATGAACTGACCGGCATGTACAAGTTTTACCGCAGGGCGAATGCCACGACCGGTCGCACGGAAATCTGGATGCTGCCCGACGACGTCATTCTCAATACACGGCGTGCGTTCAGCGTGAGCGGTTCGACGGCTGACGGGTACTCGACGAGCCTTGGAACGCCGGTCGGCAAGTACATCGCGCCGGCCAACACCGCGTCCTGCATTCAGGCCAGAGCGGGTGACTGCGCGCCACGCTCCACACTGGTGCGGGCGCCATGGTTCACCCGGTTTGATATCGGCATGACCAAGCGCTTCGCGCTGCGCGGCTCGATGAACATCGAGATCCGCGGTGATGTGCTGAACCTGTTTGACAACATCAACTTCGATCCGGCCGCGAACCCTGGCTCGGGCGCCACGATCTTCCAGGTGACGTCGGCCTACACAGACCCGAGCAACACGTATGACCCGGGTGGCCGCCTCGGTCAGTTGATGATCCGGTTCAACTGGTAGTTCCTTCCCTGTCGCCAGCGGTCTGGGAGGCTCATTGCCTTTTTTCCAGACCGCTGGCGTATTTTTCAAAATGAACGAACTGCGTTGTCGGGTCGCTGCAAGTGTCCTGGCGACGGTGCTGTGCTGCACGTCGGGAGCAGCCGACCCATCCTCACAGGCGGGAGCCGCGCGCGAGCGCAAAGGTCTGACAATCAGGCATTATGTCGAGGGGACAGCCCCTTTCTACGACCTATCGACGACGCTCATGTGGCCCTTTGCGTTCACTGCACAGGGTTCCGAGTCGGACTGGTGGCGATTGCCAGTCATTGTTTGCATCGCTGGTATCGAGTACTTTGCGTTCAAGGTGCGCGGCTTCGTGGATGCGCGCGGTGGTCTGCTAACTTGATCCGTATGTCTCATGCCGGGGAGTTGATCTGTGCCTACTGCGCTCATTCCAGGTTTCCACGGCCGTACTGACGAACTCGCCTGGTTGCGTAGTCTATGGGACGCATGCACAGCACTCGACACAACGACCGGTCGCTACGCGGGTGGTCCACGCATGGCTGCCGTTGTGGCTGAGAGTGGTATCGGCAAGAGCCGATTAGTACAGGCGCTATACCAGCAGCTCACCATCGACCCGGCGTGGGACCCGCCGGAGGTGAACTACTGGCCGGATGCGTTCAATGATCAAGGCATACAACTGCGCGTGGTGCCGGACATGGAGGGCCACGTGGCCAATGGTCCACCGCGTTTCGCGTGGCTCGGCGCGCGCTGGCAGCCGATTCCAGAAACGCTGACGCGCCAGCCATGCTGCCCATGACTGCCACTCCTGCATCCCTCAGCCGCCGGACGTGGCTCGTCGGTGTGGTCGCGGTCATCGTGGTCGCGGCCGCGCTGCGGGGTCTCTGGCTCACCGCCGACCCGCCGACGAAACACGTCGTCGGCGTCGTCTGGCACGACGAAGGCGCATGGGTGCACAACGCGCGCAACCAGGCGTTGTGGGGCACCTGGCGCACCGACGGGTGGAATCCGATGTTCATCGCGCCCGTGTTCACGGCGCTCGAGACCGCGGCATTTGAAACGTTCGGCATCGGCACGTGGCAGGCGCGTACGGTGCCGCTCGCCTCGGGCCTCATCGCGATCCTGGCGTTGATGTGGGGCCTGTCGGCCGTAGTCGGGCGTCGGGCCGCGCTCATCGGTGGCCTGCTGCTCTCCACCAGCTATACGTTCGTCATGTGGAACCGCGCGGCCCTCATGGAATCCACGATGACGATGTTCATCGTCATTGGTTGGGCGGCGTATGCGCGTTCGGAGCGACGGCCCCTATGGGGCATGGTCGCCGGGGCTGCTGTGGTGCTCGCGTTTTTCACCAAAGCGGCGGCCGCCTTCTTCGTGGCTGCGGTGGTCCTCGAAGTGATCGCGGCGTGGTGGGTCCAGAGTCCAGGGTCGAGGGTCCAGGGTCCAGAACCAGGACCTCAGCGTACGCTCCGAGGACCCTGGACGCTGGACCCTGGACCCTGGACGTTGCTCGGTCTCACGGTCGCTGGCGCTGTTGTTCTCGTGACCTTCGTCATTCCCAACTGGACCGAGTTTGTATTTTATAACTGGGCGATGACCGTCGAACGGAAGCCGGAATACACGGCGGAGGCGTTTACGAGGAATGCCACGTGGCTGCCCCTCGTACACGGCGTGTTTTCGCGCATGTGGCGGGTGATGCTCGTGGCCGGCGTTGCGGCCGCCGGCATCGTGACCCGCTGGCGCAGCGCCCACCGCGCCGAGCGGCTGGCCGTGTTATGGCTGCTGGTCGGGCTCATCGAACTCGTGGTGCACGACTCCGGCAACGAACGGCGCTACGTGATGTTCGTGCCGGCGCTGGTGGCGCTGGCGTCGATGGCAATTGGCGCTGAGAAAAAGACGTCGGGTGTCTTTTTGACGGTGGCGGGCAAAAAGACACCCGACGTCTTTTTCCCCGCCTGGCCCGTCGCGCCCATCATCGCTGGGCTCGCCTACCTCGTTTTCGGCAGCGGGCTGCGGCTCATCTGGCTCGACGACGTGATTGCGAGCAACTACCGGATGACCGTACGGATTTCGGCGGCGTTGGCCCTCACAGTCGCCGCGCTGGTGTGGTGGCGATGGAAGGTCTTGGCCGGCCCACTGGCGATCTGGAGACTGCCCCTGGCTGCCGCGGTTGCAGTGGTCGTGGTCACGTGCGGGACGGACCTGGCGCTCTACGGACGCTGGGCCTCCGACCGAACGTTCCACAACTACGACACCTCCCGTGCGCTGGGAGGGCTGTTGCCCTCCGGCGCCCTCGTCCATGGCAAACTGGCCAACGGCCTGGCCCTCGAAAATCAGATCAAACCGCTATTTGTGGGCCGCGGTTTCGGCAACTACGCCGACCGGCTGGAACGCGACGATGCCCGCTATATACTCACGTATACACAGCCGCGACTCGGCCATGAAGGTCCGGTCATCCTCGATGTGCTGCAGCACTATCCCCGACAACGCGTGATCGCGGAGTTTGAGGTGGACGACGAGTGGCCGGGGCGCGACCGCGCGGCGCTCATCGACAAGTTTCCTGACGGACCGGAGTCCCGTGCGCGAAATCAGTGAAAGCCTCATCCAGTCACACGCCAACCGCCGGTTCCGATCGGAATACGACTACGCGCTGTTTGAATACTACCGGTCGGCCAAGGTGCTCGCCTTCCTTGAGCGCGCGGGCGTCAGCGTGCACGGCCGCGTGCTGGATGCCGGCTGCGGCGGGGGCGGCATGCCCCTCTCACTCGCTGACCATGCCGACACGGTCATCGGCATCGATCCCATCAACCGGTTCGGCGATGCCGGCGTGAAGCTCGCGCGCGAACGCGGGCTCTCAGAGAAACTGCACTTCCTGCAGGCCGACGGGATGAAGCTACCGTTTGTGTCGGGATCGTTCGACCTAGTCCTGTCGCACGCGGTCATTGAACACGTCGATGACGCCCCCCTCTACCTGCACGAATGTCGCCGGGTGATGGCGCCGGGCGCGCGCCTGTTCCTCTCCACCGCGCCCTATCTCTCATTTGCCGGCGCGCATCTGCCGCGCCTGAAGATCCAGATCCCGCTGCATCTGATCGCCGGCCGCTGGATCGCGTTCCGGACGTTCCGGCTGCTCGCGCGGTACGCGCCATGGACGCTGAAAGAGCCGGCGCACGAAAACTCATTCATTCGCGACGCCCGCAATGGGATCTGCAAACACGATGACCTGCTCGAGCTTGTCACCGTGACCCGCCTGCGCGGACAAATCGCCTCCGCCGGCCTTCGCATCGTGCGCGAAGAACTGCACATGACCTCCACGGTGCGGCGTCTGCCGCGCTGGTTGGGCGGCTGGCTGGGTGAAAGTTCACTCACGCGTGACGCGCTGATCAGTAATATGGAATACGTGTTGGAATCGGTAAAGTGAAATCAGGAATCGGTAGTCGATTATCGGACCATCGCTCATCGGCAATCGGCAACCATCGGCAAACCATGACAGAAGTAGATCGCTATCGCCCCGACGACAAACGCGCGGTCGATGCGTTGTACAAGCGCGTCTTCGGCATCGACTCAGCCGAGGCCAACCACCTCCGATGGGAATGGCAATACCGGCACAATCCGCATCGGCCCGCCGACGGCCCTCTCATCTGGCTGGCGCGTGAGGGCACCACCATCATCGGGCAATACGCCACGATGCCGGTCAAAGTCTCGGTGCAGGGCCGCGAGATTGACGCGGCGTGGGGCATGGATGTGATGGTGGCACCCGAACGCCAGCGGCAGGGTCTGGGCGAAGTGTTGTTCCGCACGTGGGACCGCAATGTGGGCGCGTCGCTAGGCCTGGGGCTCTCGGAATCGTCGTATCGCCTCTTCCAGAAAATGCGTTGGCCGGACCTGGGCCCCGTGCCGTGTTTGGTGAAACCGCTGACCCGCAGGGCCCTCCGCCGCCCGGGCTGGTCGATCACCGCGAACCGCCTCGTCTCGGCACTCACCCTGCCGTGGATCCGGCTTGTGGCCCGCACGCGTCCGCTTCAGGGCGAAGTGCGCGTCATCCGCAACTTCGACGAGAGCTTCACCCGGTTGTGGGATCGCGTGGCACCGCAGTTCGCCTTCGCCGTGCGGCGTGACGCCGCGTATCTCAACTGGAAGTACATCCAGGCGCCGCACGTACGCTACACCGTCGCTGCCCTTGAACGCGACGGAGTCGTCGCGGGCTACATCGTGTATCGGCATCTGCAGGAAGCGCGTGGGCGCGTGACGATAGTCGTGGATTGGCTGACCGGCCCCGACGACCACACGGGCCTGCTCACGCTGCTGCGCTGGGTGGACCGCGAAGCGCGCGCGGTAGACTCGGACAAGATTCGCGCGTTCGCTATGCACGCTGGCTATCGCAAACTCCTGCGCCAGTCGGGGTACTTCACGGTGAAGTCCACCATGGAATTCGTCGCCAAGATCAACGCGGTGGAACTGACGCCGAGTTTCTACAAATCCGCCGACGCGTGGCACATCACGCTCGGCGATTCGGATCAGGATCGATGACCCCGGCGGGCGGTCCTGCCCTGCTCGTCGCCATCGACACCGAAGGCGACAACCAGTGGGACCTGGAAGCGCGACGAAACCAGCGCTTCGAAAACATCTATGCCCTAGGGCGTCTGCATGAGTTCTTCGCTCGCCACGGCGTGCGCCCCACCTACGTCATCACACATCCAGTGGCCACAGACCCGCGATCCGCGGACGTACTCCGCGGGCTCCTCGCGCAGGGCGACTGCGAAATCGGCGCCCACCATCACGCCTGGGAAACTCCGCCGTGTACGGACGAAGACGTTCACCGGCATCCCTACGCGCTCCAACTGCCGCTCGAACAATTCGACGCGCAACTCCGCTCGCTGACCGAGACGATCGCCACAGCCGTCGGTGTGCGTCCGATCTCCTACCGGTCGGGCCGATTCGGCTTTTCCGCCTCACACGTCTCATCGCTCGAGCAACAGGGCTACCTGGTGGATTCAAGTGTGGCGCCGCTGTTCTACGAGGCGCACAAACAAGGCCCGGACTTTGTCGGCGCTCCGCTTGCGCCATATTTCCTGGCCTACGACGATGCGACGAAGCCAGGGTCGAGTGAGGTGATGGAACTGCCGATCTCGGCGGCACTGAGCCGACGTGTGCCGGCGTTCGTCGAACGCCTCTACGCCCGATCGCCGTTCAACTACCAGACCAAACGCGCGCTGCGACTAGCGCGCATCGCGCATGTGCGCTGGCTGCGGCCGTCGTACAGCTCGGCCGGCGACATGTGTAGCCTCGGCCGCCAGCTTGTCGATCGCGGCGCGCCCATCCTGAACCTCCTCTTCCACTCCAGCGAGGTCATCGTCGGCGGCAGCCCCTACAACAAGACTCGAGGGGAACTCGACGCGTTCTACGAGCGGCTCGGAGCGTTTCTCACCTTCGCCACGAGAAACCTCGGAGCCCGCGGCATGACGTTCGCCGAATATCGGGGTCCTGGAGTCCCGGGGTCCCGGGGTCTCGTCAGTACCGCCAGTTCCCAAGTTCCGCCAGTGCCGCCAGTTCCCAACTGAAGCCCGTGATGCAGATAGTTCACATCACGCCTCACCTGCCTCCTGACCAAGCGGCAAATGCCATCCTGCCGGCGCAGGCGGGTGAATGGTCGAAGGCGCGGGGGCATGAGGTGCGCTACCTGGCGCATCCGCCGGCGCAAGGCGGTGGTGTGGTGGTTCCGGCGGCCGGGCCTGTGGAGTGGGTGCCGCGTCGCGAGGGCGTACCTGCGCTGTCCAGGCTACTGCGCATAGATGCGGTACAACGCACACAGCACATCAGCAGCCTGCTCGACCGCGTCGCAGGCCAGGCAACCCTCCTCCACCTGCACAGCAACGGCCTGCTGGTTGAAGCGGCGGCTCGGTGGGCCACGCGGCATCGTGTGCCGTACGTGCTGACGCTTTACGGTACGGAGATTTGGCACTACCGCAAAAAGTGGCCGGTCGATTTTTTTACGCGCGCCTACCAGGGCGCCGCTGCGGTCACCTTTTACAGTCAGGGGTTGATGGCCCGGGCGGTGGAACTGGGTCTCGACCGTTCGAACCTCTCGGTGGTGTACCCAGCCGTGCCGGAGATGTTCGCCGTCCGCGACCAGGCGACGAGGCACGCGTGGCGCGATGCGCTCGGCATCCGCGAAGCGCGCCTCATCGTCAACGTCAAACGGCTGCACGAGCTGGCGGGACAGACATACCTGATCGAGGCGTTCGCCAAAGTCCGCCAGGCACGGCAGGACGTGCGCCTGGTGATCTGCGGCACGGGTTCGCTGCGCGAAAGCCTCGAGTCGCAGGCAGCGGCGCTCGGCATCACCGATGCGGTGACGTTCGCCGGCCTGGTCAGCAACGACCAGGTGGCTCGCTACACGGCGGCCGCAGACGTCTTCGCGCTGCCTTCCTTGCTTGAAGCGCTCCCTACGGTGGCGGTTGAAGCGCTGACGTCGGGCGCACCCGTCGTATCGGCCGACCATCCGGGGGGCCTTGAGCTTCAGGAAATCTTCGGCGCCGACGTGGCCGTGGTGCCCAGGAAGGATGCGGGGCGTTTGGCCACCGCGCTCCTCGATGCGCTGGCCTCGGGCCGGCGCACAAGCCCAACCACCGACGAGGCGCTGGCCCGCCTGTTCAGGCCAGGAGCGATTGCCACCCAGTACGAAGCCCTGTACCAGGGCGTTGCGACCCGCTGATACACTCTGAAGTCATGACACTAGTGACCACGGTGACCCAGCACATCGCCGACGCCATGCGCCAGCGCGATCAGGCGTTGCTGGGGCCCTTGCGCATGCTCAAGGCCGCCCTGATGAACCGGGAAGTCGAAAAAAGCCGGGCCCTGGACGATGCGGAGTCGCTGCAGGTGGTGCAGCAGCTCGTGAAGCAGCGGCGCGACTCGGTGGAGCAGTTCCGTGCGGGCGGACGCCCTGAACTGGCCGACAAGGAACAGGCCGAGATCACGTTCCTGGAACGGTATCTGCCCCCTGCCGCAGACCCAGCGGTCGTGGCTGCGGCCATCGACGCCGCGATTATCGCCGTCGGCGCCACGTCCATAAAGGACATGGGGAAGGTCATCAAAGCCGTGACGACCGCGATGGCTGGCGTGACGGTGGACGGCAAAGCGGTGGCCGATGCTGTCAAGGCCAGATTGGCTCCACCGGTCTAACCCGTGGGTTCCCCCGTTCGTAAGAATGCTTGCCACACTTATTTCACGAGTCAGCCGTCTAACCTCATTGGAAGGCACGCAAGTGTCTCTCATCCATCCTCCGGGCAGGGGCCTCAATCGCAGGGGTTGAGGTCCCTGCTCTTTGTGCCGGCCCCTTCCCCACCCCATGTCTGAGCGGCTAGCCAAATCAGCTGGAACGGTTGGCCTGGCGGTGATGATCAGCCGCATCCTCGGGCTCGTTCGGGACCAGGTCATGGCCGCGTTTTTTGGCACGGGGATGGCGCACGACGCGTTCAACATCGCGATGCGCGTGCCCAGCCTGGTACGCGACCTATTTGCCGAAGGCGCGATGAGCGCGGCATTCATCCCGACCTTTACGCGTTACTGGAAAGAGCACGGGCAGGCCGCCGCCTGGCGTCTGGGCAACCTCGTCCTCAACGCGCTGATGGTGGTGACCGGCACGCTAGTCATCGCGGGGATGATTTTCGCCGAGCCCCTCCTGAGTCTGCTCCCGAAGGAGTTCTCGGGGTCAGGCGGCCAGGACCTCCTGACCCTGACCGTGACACTCACACGGGTCGTGCTGCCATTTCTACTGCTCGTGGCCGTGGCCGTGGCGCTCAGCGGGATGCTCAACTCGCTGCGTCGGTTTTTTGTGCCGGCCATGTCACCCGCCATCTACAACGTCGGGGTGATCTTCAGCGCCATCACCATCATCCCGGTGTGCAATGCCCTTGGTTGGAATCCCATCTTCGGCATCGCCATAGGCACACTGATCGGCGGACTCGGACAGATCGTATTCCAGCTGCCGCTCCTGCGGCGCGAGGGATTCCGGTACGAACCCGTCCTCAGCTTTCGCGACCCGGGCCTGCGCGAGATTCTGCTGCTGATGGGACCGGGCACGCTGGGACTTGCGGCGTCACAGGTGAACCTTATCGTGAACACCTATCTGGCGGTTGGCGAGGGCGAGGGTGCGGTCACAGCGCTGCAGCTTGCGTTTCGGCTGATGTATCTGCCGATCGGTCTCTTCGGCGTCTCGGTGGCTACGGCTGCCATTCCCGAGATCACCCGGCAGGTGAATGCCGGTGCACTCGGCGACGTCCGCCGCACGGTGTCGAGCAGCATCCGCATGATGCTGACGTTGAGTGTGCCGGCCACCATCGGACTGATGGCGCTGTCAGGCCCCATTGTCGAACTGATCTTCGAGCGCGGTCAGTTTACAACCGAAAGCACCCGCATGACAGCGCTTGCACTGCTGTGCTACGCGCCGGGCCTGATCGGATATTCGGCCGTCAAGATCGCGTCGCCCACGTTTTACGCGCTCAAGGACGCACGCATTCCGGTGCTGGTGAGCGTGTCCACCATCGCCTTGAACCTAGTCCTCAATCTCGCGCTCGTGCGCGTGCTCGGCTTCCAGGGGCTCGCGCTCGGCACGGCCATCGCAGCACTCTTCAACTCGGGCGTACTGATGTACTTGTTATCGCGGCGGATCGATGGCGTCGAAGGCGGCCGCGTCATGGTGTCGTTCGTCAAGCTTTTGGTGGCATCGCTCGCGATGGGCGCGGCAGCCGTGGTGACGGAAGCCTGGCTTGACGCGACGCTTCCGCCGCTGGACCATCTAGTCGCTTGGCTGCCAGGCGATGTCATGGCTGCAAACGCGCGGACGTTGCGTACGGGCGTACGCGTCGGTGCCGCGATCGGCGTCGGCCTCGCAATACTCGCGCTTGCGGCCACCGCCCTTCGGCTGCATGAACTCACGAGCGTGCGCACACGAATCATGGCGCGGCTGCGCCGTACGAAAGAGCAATAAATGAGCCGATTTGCCCAAGGACAATCACACGTGAGTTTCGGGCCCGGTCCCATGACCCCGGCCGTCCAAGCCATCGTCATCGCCAACATCGTGGTGTTCGTGGTGATGATGGTGGCGCGGACGCTGGTGATTGATCTGTTCGGCCTGACGCCAGAGGCGGTGCTGACGCAGGGACGGGTTTGGCAACCGGTGACGTATCTGTTCCTGCACACCGACGTATTTCACATCCTGTTCAATATGCTCTCGGTCTGGATGTTCGGCGTGGATCTGGAGCGACGCTGGGGCACGCAGTCGTTCGTGAAGTACTACGCCGTGACGGGCGTCGGCGCCGGCCTGTGCTCGTTGCTGATATCGCTCCTGCCGTTTGGCGGCGCTTCGTATAACATCCCGACGATCGGCGCGTCAGGCGCGGTCTACGGCCTGCTGATGGCCTGGGGGATCATCTTCCCGCAGCGCACCATCCTGTTCCTGGGCATCTTCCCGCTCACCGCTCGCGTCTTCGTGCTCATCATGGGCGCCATCGCCTTCACCCAGACTCTGGGCCAGAGCGGCGGGTCCACGGTGTCGCACGTGGCGCACCTGGGCGGAATGATCGCCGGTTACTGGTATTTAAAAACGCCAGTTCGTCGCTCGCCGCTGCGCCAGCCGCCGGGCCCGCCAAAACCGTCCAACCCGGCCCAACTGCGGCGCGTGCATTAGCGTCAGGTCCGCATCCAGAACGATATAATCAGAGGCCCATGAAGTCAGCAGACGCCACCGGCACTGCCGCCACGTTCGAAGGTCTCACGCGCGCTGATCTCCTGCAGGCGTACAGAACCATGCTGACCTCGCGCCGGATCGATGACAAGGAGATCCAGCTCAAGAATCAGAGCCTGATGTTTTTCCAGATCAGCGGCGCCGGTCACGAGGCCATCATGGCGGCCACCGGCATGCAGATGAAGCCGGGGCACGACTGGTTTTATCCCTACTATCGCGATCGCGCGCTCTGCCTGGCGATTGGCATGACGCCATTTGAGATGTTTCTGAGCGGCGTTGGCGCGGCAGCGGACCCGAATAGCGCGGGCCGGCAGATGCCCTCGCACTGGGGACACAAAGCCCTCAATATCGTGTCGCAATCCAGCCCCACCGGCACCCAGTGCCTACAGGCCGTGGGATGCGCCGAAGCCGGTCGCCTCTACGAGCGCCTGACCGATATTCCTGGGCGGGAGCACAAGTTCCAGAAGGACGAAGTCGTCTACGTCTCTCTCGGCGACGGCACGGTCAGCGAAGGCGAATTCTGGGAGTCGCTCAACGCCGCCTGTGTGGGCAAGCTGCCTGTACTCTTCATGATCGAAGACAACGGCTACGCCATTTCGGTGCCGGTCAAAGTGCAGACGGCCGGCGGCGACATGTCGAAGCTCGTCGACACCTGGCCGGACCTCAAGGTCCTGCGGTGCGACGGCACCGACTTCCTCGAAAGTTACCGCACCGCGGCCGAAGCCCTCGCTTGGTGCCGGGATCGCAAGGGCCCGGCACTGGTGCACGCGAAAGTGGTGCGGCCGTACTCGCACTCGTTGTCAGACGATGAGAAGTTATACAAGACGCCGGCGGAGCGAACGGATGAAGCGAGGCGAAATCCGATCACGAAGATGGCGGCGTGGCTGAAGGCCGAAGGCTTGGCGACCGACGCCGACCTGGCCGAGATCGCGAAGGCCGTCGATGCAGAAGTCAACGAAGCCGCCGACGCGGCGCTCAAGTCACCGAAGCCCGCCAAAGACACGGCGGGCTTCTACGTGTATTCACCCGATGTGGACCCGTCGAGCGCCGACTTCGACAGTCCGGCGGAAACCGGTGCCAAGCCAGACACCATGGTGGCAGCCATCAACCACACCATGAGGGACGAAATGGCGCGCAACCCGCGCATCGTCATGTTCGGCGAGGACGTGGCGGATGCCACTGACGAAGCTAAACTTTCCGAAGTGCAGGGCAAGGGTGGGGTGTTCAAGGTGACGCACGGCCTGCAGAAGGCCTACGGCGGCACGCGGGTGTTCAACTCGCCGCTGGCCGAAGCCAACATCATCGGCCGGGCCATCGGCATGGCCACGCGCGGCATCAAGCCGGTGGTGGAGATTCAGTTCTTCGACTACATCTGGCCGGCGATGATGCAACTGCGCAACGAGATGTCGATGATGCGGTATCGGTCGGGCAATTTTTTTTCGTGCCCGATGGTAGTGCGCACGGCCATAGGCGGTTACCTGCGTGGCGGTGCGCCGTATCACAGTCAGTCGGGCGAGAGCATCTTCGCGCATTGTCCCGGCATTCGCATTGCGTATCCGTCGAACGCGCACGACGCGGCCGGACTGTTGCGCACGGCCATTCGTTGCGATGACCCAGTGCTGTTCCTGGAACACAAACACCTGTATCGCCAGACGTACAACAAGGGCGGATACACGGGTCCCGAGCACATGACTCCGTTCGGCAAGGCGGCCATCACACGCGAAGGCACGGATGTAACGGTGGTCACCTGGGGCGCGCTTGTGCAGCGCTCGCTGCTCGCCGCACAGCAGGCAGCAAAAGACGATATCAGTGTACAGGTGATCGACCTGCGCACGATCATGCCGTATGACTGGGACACAATTGCGACTGCGGTGCAGCAGACCAATCGCCTGGTCATCGCCCACGAGGATCAATTCACCTGCGGCTTCGGCGCCGAGCTTGCCGCCCGCGCCGTCAGCGACCTGTTTGCGTATCTCGACGCGCCCGTTGCGCGAGTGGCGGCCATGGACAATCCAGTCGCCTACGCGCCCAACCTTGAGGAGGTCATTCTTCCTGGGTCGGCGGATGTTCTCGCGGCCATTCTCGCGACCGCTGGCTACTGACGCGGCCTTCGCGCTCGCGAGCGTTCTGCTCGGCGCGGCAGCGCTGTCCGCGCAGTCCAGCCCGTCCGTAGAGCGGCTGAGGGCGGCGAGTAGCCTGCCCACGGAAATGTGCGGCCGGTTCCGCGAGCCAACGAGCTTCGTCCAGACGACTGCGGGCCAATACCTGATCCTGGACCGGCGCGACCACACGGTGTTCAGCGTGGACAAGGCGCGCACGCGTGTGACCACGCTGATGAAGGCGGGGAGGGAAAAAGGGAACGTCCTGCAGCCGGGCATGCTGAGCCTGTCGAAAGACGATGTGTTTGCGGTGTCGGATGCGCCGTCCGGACAGGAACGTGTGCAGATGTTCTTCGACAACGCAACGCCGCTCGGAGCGTTCCTGCTGCCCGGCATCACAGCACCGCGGCTGACGACGGGGCCGCTGATTCTGAACGGTACAGGGTCGATGCACTTCACCGGCAAGACGCTCCTGATCAACGCGCCCGACTCCGGCGCGTTGGTGTCGGTGCTGAATCTGGAGGGTCACGTCATCCGTCAGATCGGCACGCTGCGGGCGACTGGCCATGAATCCGACAATGCCCTGCACCTCGTCCTGAACGTCGGCCTGCCCTTGCAGACCTCGGATGGCGGCGTGATCTTTGTGTTTCAGACGGGCGTGCCGATGTTCCGCAAGTACGCAGCCGACGGCCGTCTCGAGTTCGAGCGGCACATTGAAGGCACGGTGCTCGACGGCTACGTGCAGACGCTGCCGACGATGTGGCCGACACGCAAGATCGGGGACGGTACTTACCCCATGGTGCCGCCCGTGATTCGCACCGCCGCCCTGTCACCTGCTGGCGATCTGTGGGTGAGCCTCGTGGCGCCGCTCACCTTTGTCTACAACGCGGCCGGAGACAAGACACGAACGGTGGTCTTCGACGCTACTGGCGCGTTCTCGCCCATCAGTCTCTTCTTCAGTCGCGCATCTGGAACGGTGCGGCTGCTTGCCATGCCAGGCTGCTACGAATTCACGCCTTGAGGGCGAGCCTCGGCCTTGAGAACCGGGCCGAGCTACGTACGGAAGGTACGGAAGGATATCGCACTTCGAGGAGAGCCAGGCCGCCCTACGAGGCGCGCAGGGCCCGCTTGAACACCTTGCCGGTCGGTCCCAACGGCAGTGATTCGCGGATCTCAACTGTCCGAGGATACTTGTAGGCCGCGAGCTGTGCCTTACTCCACGCGATGAGCTCGTCAGGCGCGAGCGTCGCGCCTGGCTTCAGCACAGCGAAGGCTTTGATTTCTTCGCCGAGGCGGTCGTCGGGCACGCCGATGACGGCGGCCACAGCCACGGCCGGGTGCGTCATCAGCACTTCCTCAATCTCGCGCGGATACACGTTCATGCCGCCGCGCAGCACCATGTCCTTCTTGCGGTCCACGATCGAGACGTAGCCGTCGCTGTCAATGATGCCGATGTCGCCGGTGTGGAACCAGCCACCCTTGAACGCCTCGGCGGTTTCGTCCGGGCGTTTGTAGTAGCCCTTCATGACGTTGTGGCCGCGGATGACGACCTCGCCGCGTTCGCCTGATGGCACCGGTTGGTCGCTATCGTCCACCACCTGCACTTCACAACCAAAGATCGGCAAGCCGACCGTGCCCGGCTTGGACGGCAGCTGCACCTGATTGAAGCACGCCACCGGTGATGTCTCCGAAAGGCCGTAACCTTCGAGCACGCGCACGGAAAACGTCTTTTGAAAGTCCTCGAGCACCGCCACCGGCATGGGCGCGCCACCCGACACGCAGAGCTTCATCTCGCGCGCAATCCCTGTCACATCGGCGCCGGACTGGCGAACCAGTTGCAGCAGAGCCCAGTACATCGCGGGCACCCCAATCCAGAAATTGATGCGTTCCTCCATCATCATCTTCAGGGCGGCGGCCGGGTCAAATCGCGGCAGCAGCACAAGCGTGCCGCCGCTCGAGATTCCTGCGTTCATCTGCGCAGTCTGGCCGGTGGAATGAAACAGCGGAAGCGTGACGAGGTAGCGGTTCGTAGCCTCTGGGCCGCTGTTGAGCAGTGGCGTGTACATGTCGCGCGAGGCCATCGCATTCACGGTCATGTTGAGATGCGTGAGTTCGGCCGCCTTCGGCTGGCCGGTGGTGCCCGACGTGAAGAGCATCACGGCCGTGTCGTCAGGCGCGGACGCATGCGTGAGGCACGCCGGTGGCTGCCCATGCATCAACTGGCCCAGGGTCATCGCGCGTTCCACGGTGGGCGGCGCTGCGGGGTTCGCCGTCATCACCACGAGGTGCGCGCACGACTCCACGCCATCGCAGGCCTCGCGCGCCATCGCCGCCATGGGCAGTTCGGCCGTGCCTTCAAAGACCAGAAGCGCCTTCGCATCCGACTCCTTTAGGTGGAAGGCGATTTCGCGCGGCTTCAGCAGCACATTGAGCGGCACCACGACTCCGCCCATTTTGAGGATGCCGTAATAGGCGATGGGAAAGTACGGCAGGTTCGGACACGAGAGCGCTACGTGGTCGCCTGGTTGCAGTCCCAGCTTTCGCAGTCCCCCGGCCACCTGGCAGGCCATCGCATTCAGCTGCTTATACGTGAAGCGCGTGGTCCCCATCACCACGGCCTCGCGTGCCGGCGTCAGCTTCGCCTGATGGTCAAGCAAATGCGCAAGATTCAGTGTCGTGGCGTTCATCTCCGCATCTCCCCAGTTCCCAACTTCCCCAATGCCTAAGTTCCTAATTTGCGACTAAGCCACTTCGCCAGCGCCTGGATTTCCTGCGGCGTCAGCTTACTTGCGAACTCCTGCATTTCGCCATCGGGCTTCACAGACAGCGGGTCTGTGATCTGCCGCACGAGACGGGCCTCGTCGATGCGGGTGCCCACGTCCGTCAGCGCCGGGCCTTCTTTGCCGCCCACCGGCCCCATGAGGTGGCATCGCAGGCAGTTGCGATTAAACAATACGGCCACAGCCGACTCGTCGGGAGACACGACAGGCGCGGCGCCCGCCCGTCCACGCGCGAGCGCAGCGAGAATGGCTTCGTTGTCGTGCTGGTTGGTGGCAGGCGCGGTGCGCAGGCCCGGCGCGATCATCTGTGGGTCAAGCAGGTGCGACGCCACCCAGTCGCGCGGTTTCGAGACGCGCATCGGGTCGATCGTGCCGGCCATCTTGCTCTCGCCATGACACGTGGCGCACGTCCCTTCCGACATCAACGCCAGACCGGCCTGCTCGCGCACGTTCCAGTCGCCGCCCGCCGCCGGCGGCTTGTCCAGCGCGCCCATCATGGTGAGGGTGGTCAAGGCGACCACTCCAGCCGCCAGTCCGGTGAGCAGCACTTTCCGTTCTTTCAACCCCCGCGTTCGCGCGCGGTCAATCCACGGCAGCAACGCCAGCAACGTCATCACCGCACCGGGAATGACGATGGCGCCGACCACTTCGAGACGGCCGGGGAAATACTTCAGCAGTTCAAAGAGGCCGAGGAAGTACCACTCGGGGCGCGGAATGTAGTCGGCCGCTGTGGGGTCGGCGGGCGGCTCCAGCGGCGGTGCGCCCTGCCAGGCCAGAGCGGCCAGCGCCACGCCGGCGATGATGGCCACGGTCAGGTCTCGCGCGGCCTGGTAGGGAAAAAACGACTCGCGTGTGCCCTGGCGCTCGGTGATCGGTCCAGAGATTCCGTGGCGGCGCATCAGGTAGAGATGGAAGGCCGTCAGGCCGAAGAGGACGGGTGGCAGCACCAGGACGTGGACGCCGTACCATCGCGTCAGCGTGAGCGCGCCGATGTCCGGACCGCCGCGCAGCAGATTTGCGACAAACTCGCCGGCGAACGGCATGAGTTTCGAGATGTTAATGGTGACCACCGTCGCCCAGTACGCGCGCTGGTCCCACGGCAGCAGGTAACCCGTGAGGCCAAAGGCCAGGATGACGTGGAGCAGCACCAGGCCGACGATCCAGTTGAGTTCGCGCGGCGCGCGATAGCTGCCGAAGAGCACGACGCGCACCAGGTGGATGACGGCCGTCACCACCACCAGGCTTGCGCCCCAGTAGTGCAGGCCGCGCAGGAAATGCCCGCCGCGGACTTCGGTGGTGATGTAGCGCACGCTGTCCCAGGCGTGATCGGGTGTGGGCGCGTAAAACAGCGCGAGAAGTGTGCCGGTCACTACCTGCAGCGTCAACCCGAACAGCAGGAGACTGCCGAACGTGAAAGCCCATCCCGTTCCAGGGGGCAGGGGTTCGTCGAGCAGGTGATGTTTGAGTGTGCGAAAGCCCGTGCGATGGTCGAGCCAGTCAAAAAGCCCGCGCATCAGACCTCCACCTCAAGTTCGGCCGTGTCGGGGTTCACGCGCACGGGAAGCTGGTGCAGGCCTTCCGGAGGCGGCCCCGCCACCACCTTGCCGGCTCGGTCGAACGTGCCGCCGTGGCAGGGGCACTTGTAGTGCCCTTCCGCGGCATTCCAGGCCACGCTGCAGCCTAAATGTGTGCATGTGGCAGAGAGGGCGCGATAGTTGTCGCCATCCCTGTCCAAGAACACCACCATGCTCCGGCGGGTCTCATGCCAGCCGTCGGCGTGGCGTTCGGTCAGGATGGCCACCAGGGGTCCCGAGGGCGGAAGGTCAAACATTGAGGCTGCGGCCCGCCACCGGCGGGTGGTTTCCCGGCGACGCGGCACGGCCACGGCTGCGGTCAGTCCGGCCATGCCGGCGCCGATAAGCGCCGCGCCTGCCGCGACCAATCGAGTGAGGAAAGACCGTCGATATTCCATTCGACAGCTATTCTAGCCGGGACTTCCACGCGAGGGACCTCCGGGGTAGTAAACTGGGAGGATGCTTTCGACGCCCGTGACCTCACAGAAGATCGCCAACCCCCTTCGGCGCAACATCGCCATCATCGGCACCTGGTTCGAAGCATCGCTTGCCAAAGTACTCAACGCCGCTAGGGCAGCAATAACCACATTCAATCGCTCAGCATGAATGTGTTTCAGGCATCGACCTTGATGGGCGCAAACAATGTCGTCAGTGATGGTGTTTCAACCAATCGTTGGTTGTACTTTGAATTTAGCTCCGCGGTCACGCCCAATTTTATAAATGTGGACATGAACACAAAGCAATCTTTAACCGATCCTTATTACTTCATCACCGACGGAATTTCGCCAGATGGAATAACTGTTCCCTATGGCTCAACCACATTCAATTTATTTCATTACAACATCGCGTTGTCGCAGGCCACATTCATTGGTTCGGCCAATGAATTCACAGTCA
>SYFT01000083.1 GCA_005799825.1 Acidobacteriota bacterium
ACCGAGGGTTCGAATCCCTCTCTCTCCGCCAACTGTTGCTACACGCTCGCTGCGCTCGCAGCTTCGGCTGGCACGCCAGCAGCGCGCTCAACGTGCTGTGCGCTTCGTGCGCCGAAGAGCGAAGGTTGTCCGCCGGCGCCAGGAGCGAAGCGACTGTTCGGCGAAGGCGGGCTCTCCAGTCTCCGCTACGTCACCGCTCCGCGCGCCGCCTTCAGCCAGTTCGTGATGACGTGAATCGTCGGCGCGCCGGTCTCGGCCCGGACCGAAACCAGAAAGTGCTGGCCGTCCAGGCTCGGTGTGTGGAGCCAGCTGTTACCCTGTGGGACCGTGATGAGCGACTCACACTCGAACAGTTTCACCGGCGTCCCAGCGCTGATACCGTTCGGCTCATTCGCTTCCATCGGCACAGCCATCAAAGCCGCGACAGCCCCCTGATTCGTGGCGGTGAGGAGGTACGGTGCAGGTCCGTCCTTCGCCCCGGGAGGCTCAAAGCCAACCGCGACCCTACCGAGGCTCTGCCCCGATGGGCATTGGCGAGCCGTCACCTTCGGCGCACCGCCTTCGCTGGAAACACAGGCCAGCCATCGGCCGTCCGGAGACAACTGCGGCCGTCAGCACTTTGATCGCCGCCGACCACTTCACATTGGTGTCCGTCGCGCGGTACACCTCGCCCATTCCGCCTTCGCTAAGTTGGTCAGCGATTTCGTAGAGACTCAGGCGCGCACCAGAAGTCTAAGACATGAGTGACGTAATTATCTATAATCTCTTCATCGTCCTCGACCGTCTCTTCCACCTTCGGCGCTGCCGTGCATGGCTGTTCATCGCGTGCGCCACCGGCATGGCGCTCGTCGCCCTTGAGTCTGTCGGCACCGCCGACCAAGCGCCGCGCGTCAAGCGATTGGTCGCCATTGGCGATCTCCATGCCGATATCGATGCGGCGCGACAAGCTTTCCAACTCGCCGGCGCCACTGATACGGCTGGCGCCTGGATCGGCGGCGATCTCACCGTCGTCCAGATGGGCGATGTAATCGGGCGCGGCAGTGACGACCTCGCGGTGCTCACCTTTGTCCTCGATATGCGCGTCAAGGCCAACGCTGCGGGTGGTATGGTGCATGTGCTCATCGGTAATCACGAAGTGTTCGCCGCGCGGCCAGATCACCGCTGGGTGAACCCGAACGCATTCGCAGCTTTTGACGGCCTCTCTGGTCTGAACCTGCGCCACCCTCGACTGATACGCGTGCCGGCTAACGAACGTGCACGAAGCGCAGCCTTCATGCCGGGAAGCCCCTACGCTACTCAGATTTCCGCGTTCCCTGTGGTGCTGCGCGTCGGAGACACCGTCTTCGCGCACGGCGGCGTACTTCCGATGTGGGCCCGCTACGGCATTGATCGCATGAACGACGACGTGCGCGCGTGGCTTTCTGGCCGTACCGACGAACCCCTCGTCACTCAGGGACTCGACGATGGGAGTGCGGATGATGGCGTGATGTGGAGCCGGCACTTTGCCGCGTTTCCGGAGGACATTGCCTGCGCGATGCTGAAGGAGTCATTGTCGATTCTCGGCGCGCGCCGCATGGTGGTGGCGCACACCGTGCGCCCGACGATCGTGCCACGGTGCCGGGAGCAGGTATGGCCCATTGACGTCGGGATCTCGCGCTACTACGGCGGCTCGCTGCAGGTGCTCGAGATCATCGATGACCGAGTAATCACAGTGATCAGCGCACGCTGAGCAAAGCAGTGTCCGCGGCCTTGACGAACAGGCCGCGCTCCATTCGGAAAGACCCTGCAGCCTTTCATGCCTCGTATCGATCTCGCGTTAGAGCAGGTGGCGCAGCTCAGCCATCAACTGCGATATGTCGGCTTCGACGTCTGCGCAGGCGGCTTCGGCCTTCACTAGATCGCCGGAGCGTGCGGGTCGCTCCACACGACGGGCGCTTTCGTACGCCGCGCTCTGGGAGCAGAGCCCGGCCGACCCTTTGCTGGCGTGGGCGGCGGCAATGGCTGCACCATCGTTGGCGCGAGCCGCCTCATGGCGTCGGGTCAGCATCGCCGGCGTATCCTCCAGAAACACGTCCTCCACTGCCTGCACAAGACGCCGGTTGCCGCTGGAGTGTCAGTCGGCGCTGCACCGACGGCCTCGCGGGGCGCCACTCGCGGCCGACGTCCTGACGATGGCCACGGAACGCCTGCGGGCGATAGTCGAACATGCGGACACGGGATCGACGACAGACGAAGGGCGACGGCGCGCGGTCCGGCTCGTGGCGGTGCATCCCTTGCGGGCCGCAGACACACTCCAACTGGCGGCCGCCTTGATCTGGTCCGAAGAGCAACCCCACGGCGCGGCGTTTGTATGTCTCGACAGCCGGTTGCGCGATCCCGCTCAACGCGAAGGGTTTGAGATCAAGCCGTAGGTCGGTCCGGAAAGAACGGTGCGCGCTCGAGCTCGAAGTAGTCGATCTCGTCTTCCTCACCCGGGTGCGCATCGCCATTACCGTCCGAGGGCAGGTCTGTGACGTTCCAGTTCGGCGGGTCTATTCCCAGCAGGTGCTTCACGAACCAGTCGTTGCGCTTGCGCGTACTGAACGCGCCGCCGGCCCCGTGATTGGCGCCCGGTACGACCACCAACTCGAACGTCTTATTTGCCCTGATCAACGCATTTGCCACCTGCATCGTCGAAGCTGGGTCCACGTTGGTGTCCATCTCAGGTACAAGTAGCATCAAGCGGCCCTTCAAGTTGTGCGCATTGTCGACGTTCGATGAGGCGCCGTAGTGCGAGGCGATGGGCCAGCCCATCCACTGCTCGTTCCACCAGATCTTGTCCATGCGATTGTCGTGACACCCTGAATTAGAGTACGCCACATGATAAAACTCGGGGTGGAACAGCACCGCGCCGGCGGCGTTCTGCCCACCGGCAGACGTGCCGTAGATGCCCACGCGCGTGAGGTCGTAGTTGTTCGGGTACTTCGCAGCTACGGCCTTGTGCCACAGGATGCGATCAGGGAATCCGGCGTCACCGAGGTTGCGCCAGGCCATGTCGTGGAAGGCCTTTGACCGGTTCGACGTGCCCATCCCGTCCACCTGGATCACGATGAATCCAAGGTCGGCGATGGCGTTCATGCCCGCCTGTGTGCTGAAGGTCTTCGGAACGAACGACCCCTGGGGCCCCGCGTAGATGTTCTCGATCACGGCATACTGGCGTGATGGATCAAAATTGGTCGGGCGGATGATGATGCCCCAGATGTCGGTGACGCCGTCACGGGCCTTGGCGGTGAACACCTCCGGATACCGCCAGCCGGTGGCGAGCAGGGCGGACGCGTCGCCCTTTTCCAGTTCCATCAGCACGGACTGATCACTGGCGCGCTTGAGCACCGACTGCTGCGGCAAATCGACGCGCTGCCACGAGTCCACATAGAACTGCCTGTCGGCTGAGAACGTCACCGTGTGGTTGCCGTCGGCGGCTGTCAGCGGCGTCAGGCCCGTGCCGTCGAAATTCACGCGGTAGTGGTGAATGAAATAGGGGTCCTTGCCGGCGTACATGCCGCTGGCCGTAAACCAGATCTGGCGCGTCGTCGCATCCACGGTGGTGACGCCGCGCACCACCCACTCGCCCTTCGTGATTTGGTTCTTCACCCCGCCGGTCACGCCGTCGTAGAGGTAGAGATGATTCCAGCCATCACGTTCCGAGGCCCAGACGATCTCCTTGCCATCGCCCACATCTTCGCGGAACCGTTTGCCCGAGTACTCGACGAAGGTCTTTGGCGCCTCTTCGATGAGCGTGCGCGCGCGGCCTGTGGCCGCGTCGATTTCGACCACGCGGTAGATCTGGTGGCCGCGCTGGTTGTACTCAAAGGTCACCGCGCGACTATCGGCTCGCCACTCGAGGCGGGAATTCGCGTAGGGATTGGGGAACAGTTGAAGGTCGCCTGACATCTGCTGCCGGGTCTCGACGTTGAACACCACGGGGTGATCAAAATCTACGACGTCGCCTGGCTTGCGGTAGAACATCGTCGAGTGTTCGGGCTGCACCTGATCGGCAGGCGACGACTCGATGAAGTGCACGAGCCGTTCGTAGCCGGGCCTGCGGCGAAAGGCGGCGATCTTCCGGCTGTCGGGCGACCACCGGATCGAATTGAACGTGTAGGCGTTGCCCTCGGAGCCGTCGGTGCTCAGCATGAATCCGGCCTGTGCCGGGCCGCCCGCCTGAGGCTGGCCCTGCCCCTGGCCGCCGGGCGCGGCCAGGGGCCGAACAAAGATATTGAAGTTCTGAATCACCGCCTGCCACTTGCCGTCGGGCGAATTGCGGATGGTCTCGGCCTGCGCGCCAGCCGCGCCGCCGGCACGGCCACCACCACCGCCGCCCCCGCCCTGCGCGGCTTGTGGCGCTGCCGCGGCCGCCGTGCGCGTGCAGGTGTAGTCGGTCAGGGTGCAGCGCCAGGCCGGCACTGGCGGTGCGGCAGCGCCGCCACCTTGCCGCCCGCCGCCACCGCCGGCACGGCCCGCGCCGCCGCCGATCGAGAACTCAATCGCCTGCATGCCGTCGACAAATATGAAGGTGGTGAACGGCAACGTCACGGCCGTGTACTGCGCATTGGCTGCGGCGCTGAGCGAGGCGGCCAGTCGCGTGTGATCAAACGCGGGCGTCTTTGACTTCGCCGTCACGTCAACCAGTACGAACTCGTTCCCGCCTGTTGCCGACTTGCGATACCACAGCTTCGCGCCGCCTTCGATGAACACCGGAGTCTGGAGCACATTGACGACTAGTCCTTCGGTCCGCCGGCCAAAGCTGGCAGAACGTTCGTAGGCCGCCTGCACGTCCTGGCCCTGCGCCTGAGCCATGCGAGGCGCCGCGGCCAGAAACGACCACTGCGCGACCACGGCAAGCGTGACGGCCATCGGCAACACATATTTAAGTTTCATCCGTCTTCTCCCGGGCGTAGTCTCTCACGTTCGCGCCGGGTTTTCGTAGCGCGCGCTGGGTTTCAAACGCGCGAAGGGCCGAGCTACGTTCAGGAGGGTGGGACGCAGCTCGGGCTGTTCCTCAAGCCCGAGTGTTCAACGATGATCGCTCTAGATGGGGTAGATCAGGCTGATCGAGAAAGCCACCACGCTGGTCAGCGTGCCGGGATCGTAGATCTGCACGCAGTACTTGCCGATGTCCACGGCGAGTTCGAGCTGCGCGGTGGTGCCCGCCACGGCTTCAACCGATCGACTGAGCACGCACCCGGACCCGTCGGCCAGTGGAATGCCGAGGCCAACCCCAACTTTCAGGGTGGCGGGGCCGCCGACGCCCAGCAGCGTCACGCTCACATTTCCGGCGCGCTTCACATCGAACGAACGCGTGGACGACCCGCCCACCGCCAGATTGCTAGCAAACGTCACGGTGGCGGTCGTGGGGTTGGGCGTTGGGGTGGTCGGCGTGTCTTCATCACAGCCGGCCACTGTCAGGCACGAAGCTAGGACAACGGCGGCCCGGGCGGTCTTGAGGAAAGATGCAGCTCTCATGGCGGTGTGTGGTCTCACTCTCACGGGCGGTCAGGGATGCCTGATCCGCATGGCGAAGTTTACGGCAGCCGTCAGGTTTCCGGTGTCGAACACCGCGGCGCAATACGTCCCTGGATTCAGGGTCACGGTCAGCTGGGCGGCCAGCCCAGGTACGGTGCTCTGCGATGTGGTGCGCGCGCAGCCGGTGCCACTGGGAACACCGATGCCGATCCCAACTGGGATCGAGAGCGCGGCGCCCCCGGGTGTCTGAACTGCGGCCAGCGTCAGGCCCACGGGTCCAGCCTGGCGCACCGCAAATGAGTAGAATCCGCTGCCCTTCGCCTCAAGCGTACCGGCGAATGTCAAGGTCGCAAATTCGAGGGGTGTAATCGTACTGTCGCCTTCCGACGGCGCCGTCGTGCTGCTGCACGCCGCAGCGGTCACAGACAGAGCAAGGAAGGCTGCCCCCACGCGGAACACTTGAAACATCCTCATTTTGGACGCGCGATATTGAGCGAGAACGTGGCGTCCTTGGTCAGGTTGCCCGGGTCGAAAATGACGGCACAGTGGACGCCGGGCCCGGTGGTTCCAGTCAACTGAAGGCTGCCCGTTGCCTTCACGGAGAGCACGTTCGTCGCCAGGCAGGCCGTGCCGCGGGGCACGCCAAGGCCGATCGTCACGAGCACATCCGAGTCCGCCCCAGCCTCTTTGAGGCTCAGCAGGCTCAGGTATGAGGTGCCACCATCCGCGACCGAAAACGAATAAAATGCCACGCCCTTCACCTTCAACGCACCACTGAAGTTCTCGACCGAGATTGCCGCATTCGGCAGGGCGACCTCGGTGGATGACGGCCCCAACGGGGAGCAGCCTGCGGAGGACATGCCAGCCAGCATCCCGGCCACCATCACGAAGGAAGTCGAACAAAATAGGCGGGTCACAAGAGATGTCCCTTGAATGCTGTCAACCGCTCCCCAGGAAGTCAAGCCAAGACAGTCATCCGGAGATATTAGACGCCCGAGTTCGGCGCTTGGGCGGGCCGACGGAGGTGTTACGATCCCGCCTCAATTCGCCATCTCGCTGTTGAAATCCGCCATCCGGTCGTTCGGCTCGTCCCAGGCGGTGGCCTCGGCCGCCGGTGCTCCCGACCGGTCGGTCATTCTCTGGACCCGGTCCCCCGGCCTCAACATCACGGAAGACTGGTTTTCGACCGCCCAGTACTTCGACATCAAGACGCGGCATCGCGGCTTCGAACAACTAGCCATCGCCATAGGGGCCAATGCCAAGCTAACAGGTGACAGCGAACCCGAGCGCGTGGGCACCATCCGCGCCTCGTCGATCTTGCTGCCGATGCTGGGCGCCGGCGCGCTACACGGGCAGTTGTTTAGGCCGCAGCAGGCCCTGGTTGGGACCCGCAGTCGCACACGTCGGGTCCGCGCTCCTACGGCGTTCCTGGCTGCGGGAACTACTGCGGGGCCTCGGGCTTGAGGAACAGCCCGAGCTACGTGCGAACATGGTATTGACTTAGTAAGTAGCTCGGACCGTCCGAAAGTAGCTCGGCCTGTTCGTCAAGGCCGAGGCTCACTCGCTAGCGCAGGACTCTTTCCAGGAACGCCCACACGTCCGCCTTCTCGGCGATGACCTTTGCGGTGGGCTTGCCGGCGCCGTGGCCCGCGTTGATGTCGATGCGCGTGAGGATGGGCGCGGCCCCTCCCTGCGCGGCCTGCAGCGTGGCCGTGAACTTGTGACTGTGCGCCGGCGCCACGCGGTCGTCGTGGTCGGCAGTGATGACCAGCGTGGCCGGGTAGTGGGTACCGGGCCTGATGTTGTGGAGTGGCGAGTACTTCAGCAGGACGGCGCGGTCTTCCGGATCATCAGGATTGCCGTAGTCCGACGTCCACGCCCAACCGATCGTGAACTTGTGAAACCGCAGCATGTCGAGCACGCCCACTGCAGGCACGGCCGCGCCAAACAGGTCCGGCCGCTGCGTCATACACGAGCCCACCAGCAAGCCGCCGTTGCTGCCGCCGCCAATTGCCAGGCACTCGGACCGTGTGTAGCCTGTAGAGATCAGGTGCTCCGCGGCCGCAATGAAGTCGTCGAACACGTTCTGCTTGTTCTTCAACCGGCCGGCGTCATGCCAGGCCTTGCCGTACTCCCCGCCGCCGCGCAGGTTCGCCTGCGCGAACACGCCGCCGCGTTCCATCCACGCAACGATCGACGCCGAAAATGCTGGCGTCAGAGAGATGTCGAAGCCTCCGTAGCCGTACAGGTACGTCCGGTGGCTCCCGTCCAGGACCAACCCCCGCCTATGCACGATAAACATCGGAATACGCGTGCCGTCATTCGACGAGTAAAACACCTGCGTCGTCTCAAACGCACTGGGATCAAAATCCACTTTCGGCTCGTGCCAGACGCTTGTTGACCCGGTGGACACAATGTGGCGAAAGACCGTACCGGGATACGTAAACGACGAGAACGAAAAGAACACGTCAGGCTGGTGACGATGCCCGGTCATTGAGACAATGGCGCCCTTCACAGGCAGTGGAACGTCTCTCACTGGAGCGCCATCGAGCGCGTGCACCACGATGCGCTCATGCGCGTCGGTACGCCACACCGCGACCCAGGCATCACCGACGCGGATGACCGCCGCGAGCACGTCGGTACCTGGCGCCTCCGCAATCACCGTGGTCCACGCCGCTGGATCCACATAGCCACCGCGGATGGCGACCAGCCTTCCACGCGGCGCGTCGTGATCCGTTAGGACATAAAACACGTCTGCATCGTTGGCAATCACTTGATAGGCGGCATCAAAGCGATTCAGCAACGGGACGACCGGAACGTCAGCCGCCGGCGCGACGGATTGCGATAGGTCCTGCAGGAAGATCCGGCTCTCGCGATTGGTACCCTGGCTCTGCGTAATCACCAACCACCGCCCGTCCTCTGTCACGTCCGAGGAAAACAACCAGTCGGGATGGTCAGCAGCTGCAAATACGACCGGGTCCGAGTCGACCCCTGGACTCCGGGACCCCAGGACCCCGATCCTGTGAAAATACAGTGTGTGCGCCGTGTTGACGCTAGTGAAGAGATTGCCGTCGGCGGGTGGGGCGTAGCCGGTGTAGTAGAAGCCGCTGCCGTCGTGGGCCCACGAAGCGGTTGAGAATTTCGACCATGGCACTTCGTCTGGAAGGTCCACGCCAGTGGCAACATCACGAATGCGCCACGTCATCCAATCGGAACCGCTTGCCGATAACGCATACGCCAGCCACCGCCCATCGTCAGACACACTGGTGGCGGTGAGGGCAATCGTGCCGTCCATCGAGAGCAGGTTCGGGTCGAGCAGCGCCTCGGCTTGTCCGTCGAGCGTGTGCGCCTTGTAAAGCACTGACTGCGGCTGCAGGCCGTCGTTTTTCGAGAAGATGTACCAGTCACCGTGTTTTTCCGGCGGGCCGCAGCGCTCGTAGTTCCAGAGCGCGGTCAGCCGCGCGCGGATCTCTTCTCGAGCGAGTATGGCGGAGAGAAACCCTTCCGATCGACGGTTCTGCTCCTCAACCCAGGCGATGGTGTCGGAACTATCTGGGTCTTCCAACCAGCGATATGGATCGGGTGTCAATTCCCCATGTCCCACTTTCCTAAATTCCCCAGTTCCTAATTTCCCAAGTTCCTGAGTTTAAGAATGAGTGCCCCCAAAGGTGGAAGCGTCAGGACGAGTGACTGCTCGTGTCCGTGTCGAGGCACCTCTTCCGTGTGACGGCCGCCTTCGTTGCCGACGTTGCTGCCGCCATAGGCCTCGGCGTCGCTATTGAGCAGTTCCTCGTAATAACCGGCCTCAGGCACGCCGATGCGGTAGTCATGTCTCACGATCGGAGTCCAGTTGAGCACCACCACGACCCAATCCTCGGGGTCGTACGCACGGCGGATCAACGAGATCACACTCGCCTCGTGGTCATTGCAGTCGATCCACTCGAAGCCGGCTTCGGTGAAGTCTACCTGGTAGAGCGATGGTTCCGCCAGGTAGTGATGATTGAGATCAGTCACGAAGCGCTGCAGACCCGAGTGCAGCGGACCGGCGAGCAAATGCCAATCGAGCGACCGCTCGTGGCTCCACTCGTGCCACTGGCCAAACTCCGAGCCCATGAACATCAGCTTCTTGCCCGGGTGCACGTACATGAATGCAAAGAGTGTCCGCAGCGTGGCGGCGCGTTGCCACTCGTCGCCGGGAATCCTGGTCATGAGCGAGCCCTTGCCGTGCACCACCTCGTCGTGGGAGAACGGCAGCACAAAGTTCTCGTTCCATGCGTACAACATCGAAAACGTCAAATGCTGGTGTTCCCAACGGCGAAACACCGGGTCCTTGCTCACATAGGTCAAGATGTCGTTCATCCAGCCCATGTTCCACTTATAGGTGAATCCCAGTCCGCCGACCCATGTGGGTCGGCTCACGGCAGGAAAAGACGTGGACTCCTCGGCGATGATCGCCGTGCCCGGATGTTGTTGATGGGTGATCGTGCTCAGTTCGCGGAAGAAGTCGATGGCCTCAAGGTTCTCACGGCCGCCGTGCCGGTTGGGACTCCACTGGCCCTCGTCGCGCGAGTAATCGAGATACAGCATCGAGGTCACCGCGTCCACGCGCAGTCCATCGATGTGGAACGACTCGAGCCAATAGAGCGCGTTGGTCAGCAGGAAGTTGCGAACCTCGTGCCGCCCATAGTTGAAGATCAGCGTACCCCAGTCCCGGTGCTCGCCCTGCCGCGGGTCTTCATGTTCGTAGAGGGCGCTGCCGTCGAAGCGCGCCAGCCCGTGCGCATCTTTGGGAAAGTGTCCTGGCACCCAGTCGAGAATCACGCCGATGCCGTTGAGGTGACACGTGTCCACGAACGCGCGGAAGTCGTCGGGAGATCCAAACCGACTCGTGGGAGCAAAGTAACCCGTGACCTGATAGCCCCACGACGGCTCGTACGGATGCTCCATCACCGGCATCAGCTCGATGTGGGTGAAGCCCAGCTGCTTCACGTAAGGAATCAGTTCGTCGCTGAGCTCCTTCCAATGCAACGAACGATTGCCCTCCTCGGGCTTCCGCCGCCACGACCCTGGATGCACTTCGTAGATCGACATCGGCGCATCAAGCGCAACGCCGCGCAGGGTGCGCGCGTCCATCCACGAGTGGTCGCACCACTCGTGGCGGCCCAGCGTGGAGGTCACCGAGGCCGTGCGTGGTGGATGTTCGGCCGCCAAGGCAAACGGATCGGCCTTCGTGAACGACGGCCCACCTAGCGCCGAATGCAACTCGAACTTGTACGGTTCGCCTTCTGCCACGCCGGGAATGAACGTCTCCCACAGGCCACTCACACCGAGGTTGCTCATCGGGTGCGCGCCTGCGTTCCACCCGTTGAAGTTGCCGACGACGGAAACGCGGCTGGCGGTGGGTGCCCAGACGGCAAACGTATAGCCGGACGTGTCTTCCACCACCGCAGGCCTGGCGCCAAGCTTCTCCCAGGCGCGCAGCCACGTGCCCTCACCAAATAGGTAGGCTTCGTAGTCGGTGACGACCCGGTTCATTCCGTAAGTGTAGTCCTGCCCGATTGCAGAACGTGCGGCCACATCAACTCAAGTAACGACGCCGGATTGCGCTCGACTTCGGCGAACCCGGTGGCAGCCTCATACCGGCTGACCACAGCCAACGCCGCCTCCAGCGTCGGTTTGTCGGTGGCCTCAAACTCCACACATCGCACCACCCGGTCACCGGTCGTGGCGGTGTAGTGCACCACTTCGCAATCGGCGAAATACCACACCTCAAGGTCTTTCCACAGTGCCCCGTTCCAGACGATGCCCTGGGCGCCGACAAAGGCGTCCACCTGGGCCTGCTGGTCGCCGGCCTTGAGGTCGAGATTAATCTCGTCGCGTACCTCAGCATCGGCCGCCATAGACTTGATCGTCAGTTCATGGAGCTCGCGGTCAAATCGATGGCGGACCACAAAACCGCGATTACGACCAGACTCGGTGATGAAGTAGCGGTCACGCACGCACAGCGTCACATGGCGTACAGGGCCGAGCGCAGTGAGCGCCTGACGGAACCCCTCCAGGTCGAAGTGGTCGCCCACCACGAACTTGTGCTCCACTTCCTTGAATCGCAATTCGGTCATCGCCCTACATCCATCGCTTGAACCGGCCGTAGCGAGCCACGCGCCGCCTGACCCACGCCGGCCATTGGCCCATCGCCTCGGACGTTACCCGTTCGTTATCCGGATCCCGCCGCAGTCCGTCGACGATCGCTCGCGACGGCACCACCACCCGCTCGTCGCGGCTGGCCAGCATCGCCTCCGCCAGCCTATCGTGGGCGGCGTCTTCGAAATTGTAGCTGCCACACGCTGCCCACTCGTCATCCACCACCACGATCTTGGAATGTTCGCCATGGCGGTTTTCGTACAGCGCCACACCGGCGTCCAGCAATCGGGAATAGCTGGCCGCGGCCGCAATCCACGCCAGATCCGTGGCTGGCAACGCGTCCCTGTGGGAATGAAAGACCTCCACCTCCACACCGCGTTGCGCCGCGCGCAACACGGCAGCCATCAGCAGCTCGGTGGGCTTGAAATAAAAACTGGTAATGCTAAGTGACCGCTGCGACGCGTCCACCATCTCGATCATGTGGTCGGTGAGCGTGTTTGGCCCGCGCCAACCCAGCGCACCCGTCAGACCCTGATCCAAGTTGGGATTGCAGAACCAGTAGTCGAGGGAAATGTCTCCAGGCTCGGCCGCTGCTATCGCCTGCAATTGAGCTACGTGTTCCGGTACCACAACGCCGCCAATCAGAGCGCAGCTCTCCAGCAGTACGGGCACCACGGCTCCGCGCACGGCCATCGCGTATTCGTTCCACTCCTCAAACGATGACTTCGTGACATTGCCGCTGCTGAGGATCGCTTCACCGGCTTCCGACACTTGGATTTTCACGTGATGCCCGCCAGCCAACTGCCGTTGCACAAACCGCGGCGGACGATACATGGTCACCACCGCACCGGCGGCGCGCAACGCACCGATTACGGCAGAGAGCGCCGCGCGGTCAGCGCGAGTCATCAACACGCCGCCCAACCGCTGGCCGAAACCGTCGACGATCAGCTGCACGCGTACGCTGCGACGCTGCGCCTCAAGCAACGCATCCAGCATCTCGCGCCCGTAGGCGTCGTACTCAATGTAGAAGAGCGATTGGTAGAGGAACTGCCGCGCCTCGCGCACCATCGACAGGCGACGCTCCCACTCCGCCTGCCGGTCCCACAGCGGCACGAACGACGAGGCGGTAGTTTGCATGCCGACGGCTGTCGTTACAGTCGATAGCCGCCGGCGACGTCGATGTTCGCGCCGGTGACATAGGTCGCGTCGATCAAGTACTCCACCGCCTGGCTGATGTCCTGCACGGTGCCGGCGCGGCTGAGCGGCACTTCGAGGCCGATGAGGTCTGGTGGCGGCAAATCGACTGAGTTGTCGAGCTGGCCCGGCGAGACCATGTTCACGCGAATCTGGCGTGTGGCGTAGCCGGATGCGAGCGCGCGTGTCAGCACTAGCAGACCGGTCTTGCTGACGTAGTAGTCGGCGCCGCGGCGATTGGCGCGAATTCCCTCGAGTCCGGCCATGCCGATGCTGATGATCTGCCCGCCATTAGGCATGAGCGTGATGGCGTGAAAGCAGCAGTAGTACGCGCCCGACAGATTGGTGGCAAGTGTGGCATCCCACACCAACGGATCCAGCAGCGTCACGTCCTGCGGGTTGTAATTCCCAACGTTGTTGATCAGCAGGTCCACTCGGCCTTCGTGCGCCGCGATGTTGTCAAACGCTTCGTGTACCTCCGCCGCTACGCCAATGTCCGTCTGAAGCGCTCTTGCCGTGCCGCCGCCTTCACCAATCTCAGTGGCCAACGACTCGGCATCATCCGCCGACGCGCGGTAAATGACCACAACACGGTAGCCCCGAGCGGCCAGCACTTCGCAGAGGTGCCGGCCGAGCCGTCGGGCGCCGCCGGTGACAACAGCGACTGGAGCCCCCTCGAGTCGAGGCTTTCTCACGCACGCCTCCGAGTGACACGCACGAACGAACTGGCGGCCGCGGGCACCGCAGCGGGTTTCTGGATCTCCAGTCTCACGGCCTGCACCACAGGGACGCGTTCAAGCACCATCGCCGCCGTCGCTTCTGCCATCGCCTCAAGCAGTTGAAACCGGCGCGTCTGAATCAACTCCGTGACCGCCGACGCGACGCCGTCGTAGTCCACGGCGTCCGAGATGACATCCGACGCGGCCGCTGGGCCGAAATCGTAATCGAGTTCGATATCAAGGAACAGCGTCTGGGCCTTGTCCCGCTCATGGGGGTAGATGCCGACAATGGCGTCTACGCGAAGGTTGTGAAGACCGGTGGTGCCAATCATTGGTGGTCTCAGTACCGATCTGCGCGGAAGGGTTCGGGGTCGAAACGAGGCGTCTCGCCAGACATCAGTTGCGCCAGCAGCAGGCCCGTACCGGTGGCCGTCTTGAGCCCGGTCATCTGGTGGCCCGTGGCCAGCCAGACCTCACCGCCACCACGCGCGCGTCCGATGAGCGGCATTCCGTCAGGTGTGCAGGGCCGTAATCCTCTCCAGGTCTCGCGCACCACTGGTGAATCACCCAGGTTGAGCATCGCCTTGGCGCCGCGCAGGATTACATCCACCCGACGGGCGTTGATCGAAAAGTCGTTCCGCACGATTTCAAGCGTGCCGGCAATGCGCAGCGCATCGGCGTGCGGGTTGACGGCTACTTTGCGTTCGATGAGATAGATCGACCGCGTGGGGTGGGGATTGGCTCGCGGCAGGAGCAGCGAGTATCCCTTTGCGCCCAGCACCGGCAGGCGCACTCCCAGCATCGTACCGAGTTGCTCCGACCACGGCCCCGTGGCCACCACTAAGCGGTCTACCTTCACGTCGCCGCGCGTGGTCTTCAGCATCCGCGGGCCCGCGCCGCTGCCGGAAATGCCGAAGACCTCGGCGCCCTCGACAAACGTCACACCCGCCGCCCTCGCTTCCGCCGCAAGCGTCGTCACCGCTCGATACGGTTCGCAATGCGCGTCGTCAGGATAGAAGTAACCGCCCACCTGTTTACCGACGATGGCCGGTTCGCGTTCGCGGACTTCATCCGCCGTCCAGCGCTCCCAGCGAATACCACGGCGCGCAACGAAGTCCACCGACGATCGGGCGGCCTCAAACGATTCGGCTTTTTCATAGACGGCGAGCAGGCCATGGCGCTCAAAGCCAAACGAACCGGGTGCGCGCTTGGCGACTTCCTCCCAGAGGTCCACGCTCGCCCGGCACAATTCGACGAGCGCCTCGGTGCCCCGCTCGTACTTGGCCTTGCGCGTCGACAGCAGAAACCCAGCCAGCCACCGCAAGTACGAGGGATCTAGCCGCGGCTGGATGTAGAGCGGGCTTTCCGGATTGAACATCCACTGCATCGCCTTGGGCAACATCGCTGGATTCGGCAGAGGCGAGGCCAGCGACGGCGTCAGCCAGCCGGCGTTGCCGTACGAGCACCCGCGCCCGATGCGATCCCGCTCGAGCACCGTAACCGCCGCGCCCCGTAAGGCCAACTCGCGGGCGCAGGCCACGCCCACCACTCCTCCACCGATTACGACAACGTCACGCATAGTTGACCTATGACAGTATCACCCCCCCCTGAGCAGGGTTGTGATACCGTGTCGGTGTGCGGTAAGGGATCGACCTGATGGACCGCGCCCGGTGGGTATACCGCCGTTCGTAACAACCACGAAATCGACTTTGGCCCCACGACCGTATGTGTCGGTGGGCCGTTTTTATTTTCGGGGCCCCTTCTATTCCGATCACAGAGCCGCCATCGGCTCGACGAACAGGCGCGCCGGTGCCACGCGGCGGGCCCGATGATTGCGCCGTGGGACGAGCACGAGGTGGTCAACAACTGGTGTCCTGGCCTGCAGCTCGACTACGACGATCGATACACCGTCAAGCGCGCGCGTCGCGGCGCCCGCGAAGCAGGCGATGTTCGAGTCGGTGCCGCTGCATCGGTCGATCGACGATGTCGAGCGTGTCTACAGAAAGTTCTCGTAAGGGCCGCTGCTCGGCGTGTTCGTGATCGATCTGCGCAGCTACCGTGGTCCCAATACGAGCAATCGTCAGGTATCGGATGGCGGCAACGCCGTTCTCTTGGGCCTCGATCAAATGGCCTGGTGGAAGGCGGCGCTTCGCGAGAGCAGTATCGTGTGGAAAGTCATCGCCAGTAACATGCCGATTGGCCTCGTGGTGGGAGACCGCGTACGTGACGGGCAGCCGACGTTCGAAGCGTGAGCCAACGCCGACGGCGGACCGCCGGCCGAGCGTGAGCGGGAACCAGCGGATCTGCTGGCGTCCATCAAACCCGAGCGTGTGCGCAACATCGTGTAGGTTACGGCCGACGTGCACTATGCGGTGGCGGATCACTACGCGCCCGAGCGCACCGCGTTCACGGACTTCGATCCGTTCTGGGAGTTCGTCGCTGGTCCAATGCATGCCGGAACGTTTGGCCCCAACGCGCTCGACGCAACGTTCGGTCCCGAGGTGCGCTTCAACAGCGTGGCCCCCGGCACATTCGGCAATCGATCCCCGAGCGACAACTGGCACTTCTACGGGCAGATGGACCTGGGTCCGGCGACGCGTGCGATGACCGTCGGGTTGTACGACGTCACGGGGCGTCGCCTGTGGCGGCAGGAGCTGGAATCCGTCTCATAAATCGCGCCGATAATCCCTAAAAGCGTGACGGCGGCCCCGGTGCGGCACCCCGATGTAACCCCTGCCGCGGTTCGCCGGTCCAACGAACTGGACGGCACGATGCCCAAAGGTTGCGGGGACTGGCCTTGTGCCGGCGCGCGTACCGCCCGGGCACGCGGCTTAGAGGGTGACATGAGACGTGAGTGGGTCGGCAGGGTGAGCCGGTGGATCTGGGTGCATTTGGTCGTGCACCGGTGCGTCGCCGGATTGCGGCTGCCCTGTGGGTGTCAGGTGGGCGTGTACGAAACGAGGGGTGGGCAAATCATCAGGCTCGTCGATCTGCAGGGGCAGGGGTGTCTCGCCGGTGCGGTCCACGCCCAGAGTGCGTTTCTGGCGGAGGTGACGCTCGACGACGGCCTCTGACGGTGGTCTGTCTGCGCCGTATTTGTTACACTACGGGACTGCGGAGAGGTACCGAAGTGGTCGTAACGGGATCGCCTCGAAAGCGATTTGTCGGGTAACCGGCACGTGGGTTCGAATCCCACCCTCTCCGCCAATAAAACCGTAGGGGATTTTAGGTTAATGACTCGTGGAATCTGGAGCAAACCGAATCGGCCAATGAAACACGCTGCAGGCACTCGGCACGGGCTAAAGCCCCTACCCTACGAGCGCCTGTCTCTAAA
>SYFT01000084.1 GCA_005799825.1 Acidobacteriota bacterium
ATGACCCCGCCGTCATCTGGCCGTACATCGTTAGGCCTTTGTCCTCGAGATCGCGGAAGGTCGTCCAGTTGGCCCACGCCGGCACCAGCAGGGAGTTGGCGATGATGACGCGGGGTGACCACGGGTGGGTGCGGAAGACGGCCACCGGCTTGCCCGACTGCACCACGAGTGTCTCGTCGGCCTGGAGGCGACGCAGCGTTTCAACGATGGCGTCGAAACATTCCCAGTTTCTGGCGGCTTTTCCGGTGCCGCCGTAGACCACCAGGTCTTCGGGACGCTCGGCCACATCCGCATCCAGGTTGTTCATGAGCATGCGCAGAGCCGCTTCCTGCGGCCATCCCTGGCAGGAAAGCGTTGCGCCGCGAGGCGACCGAACGGAGCGAGTCGTGGTGAGCATTACGTCGTTGCGATCGGGTCTGCCGATCGGAGAGACGCCACTCTAAAGAAGGATGAACAGCGAGTCAACAGTTGACAGACTCAGGACAATTGAAGTGAGCACGCGCGTTCCAGGGCGCCGTCGCTGATGAGCGCGCCGATGGCCTGAATATCAGGCGCCGGTGTGCGATCGACGGTCAATGTCGGTACCACGGCGCGCACGGCAGCGTGTGCGCTTTGCAGTGCGGTGGATGTGGTGAGCGGCGCGAGCAGATCGAGCGCCTGCGAAGCCGCCAGCACCTCGATGGCCAGCACGTGCGTGAGCAATTCAACGATGCGCGCGGCTTTGAGGGCGGCGCCCATGCTCATGCTGACGTGATCTTCGCGTCCGGCGGACGTAGGAATGGTATCCACTGCAGCGGGATGCGCCATTGTTTTGATCTCGGCTGTCAGCGCTGCGGCCGTGACGTGCGCCATCATCAGGCCGGAGTTGAGACCCGAGTCGCGAATCAGGAACGCAGGCAAGCCGCTCTCGTGCGGCGTCATCATCCGATCGATGCGTCGTTCGCTGATGGTGGCCAGTTGCGCCAGCCCGATACACAGGGTGTCGGCCGCGAGCGCCACGGACGCGCCATGAAAGTTGCCACCAGAAACGATATCGCCTTCTTCGGCGAAGACCATCGGGTTGTCGGTGGCCGAGTTGGCTTCGATCGTGGCGAGGCGATGGGCGAACGCGATGGCTTCACGCGCCGACCCATGCACCTGCGGCGTGCATCGCAGCGCGTAAGCGTCTTGCACCTTGCCGCAGTGCGCGTGCGACGTGTTGATGGTGCTGCCGTCGAGCAGCGCGCGCACGTTGGCGGCCGCGGCGATTTGTCCTGGCACCGGCCGCGCGTCGTGAATGCGTGCGTCGAACGGCTTCGCGGAGCCGCGCAGGGCATCGATGCTCATCGCGGCCGCGATGTCGGCCGCGGGCGTCAGACGCATCGCGCGCAGCACGGCCAGCGCCAACACACCGGTGCTGGCCTGCGTGCCATTGATCAGCGCCAGGCCCTCTTTGGGGCCTAAAGAAACCGCCGACAGACCAGCGGCCTGGAGGGCGGGAAGAGAGGGGGACGGGTGTCGATCTGTAGAAAACTCCGGGGCCACGGACGATGGGAAGGCCCGGGAGTTTTCTACAGATCGACACCCGTCCCCTTCCAGCACCTCGCCCTCACCGATCAGCACCAGGGCGAGGTGGGCGAGGGGGGCGAGGTCGCCGCTGGCGCCGACCGAGCCGCGTGACGGCACGCGGGGGTGGATGGAGGCGTTGAGCAGGGCGAGGAGCGCTTCGAGCGTGGAGAGCCGGATGCCCGAGCGTCCGCGTGCCAGGACATTCGCGCGCAGCGTCATCACGGCGCGCACTTCAGGCACCGACAGCGGTGCATCCACACCCGCAGCATGGCTGCGCAGCAGATTCATCTGCAGCGCGGCGAGCTGGTCGGCGGGGATGGCCACTTCTGCCAGCGCACCGAATCCGGTGTTGATGCCGTAGACCGGCTCAGGACGCGCGGCATGCGCATCCACCACCGCACGGGCCGCGTTGACACCCACCGCGACCTCGGATGCCAAGCCGACCGGAACACGGTCGAAGGCCACACGGCGCAGATCGTCAAGAGTGAGGGAGTGACCGTTGAGGAGCACCATGAGAGTGAGATTGAAGGTATCATTTTACTCGCATGAATCTGTGTGTGCTCGGGGCCCAGTGGGGCGATGAAGGCAAAGGCAAAATTGTTGACCTATTGACGCCGCACTTCAATGTAGTGGCGCGTTACCAGGGCGGACACAATGCCGGCCACACCGTCTATGTCAACGGTCGCAAGTTTGTCCTCCATCTCATTCCGTCAGGGATTCTTCATCCCGGTGTCATTTGCCTCATCGGCAATGGCGTGGTGGTGGACCCGCGCGCGTTGTTTGCCGAGGTCGATGAACTGGCGGGTATGGGATTTGATGTGCGGGGGCGCCTCTTTGTCTCTGACAAAGCGCATCTTATCCTGCCGTATCACCGCGAGCTGGACATCCTGTCGGAAGCCCGTCGCGGCGAACGCAAAATCGGCACAACGTCGCGAGGCATTGGTCCCGCGTATGAAGACAAGATTGGCCGGCGCGGTGTGCGCGTGGGCGACCTGCGTGATACCTCCGCTGATGGGCCACTCGTGGGCGCTATTCGCGAGAACGTGGATGCGCGCAACCGGCTCGTCGGCAACTCCGAGATGAAGTGGCAGGACGTGCTGGCCGATGTGCGCAACGCCTGGGTGCGCCTCGAACCGCTCGTCACCGATGTCTCCCTGTTCTTGAGCAAGTCCATGGCCGCGGGTCAACGCGTGATGTTTGAAGGCGCACAAGGCACGTTGCTCGACATCGATCACGGCAGCTACCCGTACGTCACATCCTCGAACGCCATCGCGGGCGGTGCGTGCACGGGACTGGGGATTGGGCCGAAGACGATTGGTGCGGTGCTCGGCGTCACCAAGGCTTACACCACGCGCGTAGGTGAGGGGCCGCTGCCCACTGAACTGCTTGGCGAGATGGGCGAACGGCTGCGCGAGAGCGGTCAGGAGTACGGCGCCTCTACCGGCCGGCCGCGGCGCTGCGGGTGGTACGACGCCGTCGCAGTGCGATACGCGGTGCGCATCAACGGACTGGACGCGCTCGCGCTGACCAAAATCGACGTGCTCGACGGGATCGAAGCGCTAGATATCTGCCTGGGGTATCGCTGCGGCGCCGAAATCCTCACAGAGATGCCCGGTGATACCGCACAACTGGCGCTGTGCGAGCCCATCTACGAGACCTTGCCAGGGTGGAGCGAGCCCACGCGCGGCGTGACGCGTTACATGGACCTGAACGCCCACGCCCGCTCCTACGTCCGCCGCCTCGAAGAAGTGACCGGCGTTCCCGCGGCCATCGTTTCGACCGGCTCGGAACGCGACCACACGATCATCCGCGACGACTCCGTCGCCGCCGCCTGGTTCCGGTAGCGTGATGGCGCATCTGCCACGCCCTACATACGAGTGAAGAGCGTCAGCCGCGTTTTCTGGCTGTCGTAGGGCGTGGCTTCAGCCGCGCCGATCTAGCTCGGCGTTCCAGCGGGCGTCGGCACGCAGAAGCGGTCGAATGCCATCGTGAGCACATCCGCGATGGCGTCCGCTGAACGCGACTCGATGTCGCGGCGTTCCACCATGTAGACGACCTTGCCGTCGCGCAGCAATGCGATCGACGGAGACGATGGCGCGATGCCAGTGAAGTACTGGCGCGCGCGATCGGTCGCTTCGATGTCGGCGCCGGCAAAAACCGTCGCAACCACATCCGGCTTGTGCCCATGTTGCAGCGCCATCGCAATGCCGGGTCGGGCTTTGCCCGCGGCGCAGCCGCAGACGGAATTGACGATCATCATGACCACGCCCGGTGACGCCACAGTGGCATCCACGTCAGCGGCCGTACGGCACTCGCGGGCGCCAATGGCGGTTAATTCCTGACGCATCGGGGCAACGAGGTATTCGGGGTAAGGCATTTTCTATTCACGCTCCTGCTAGCATTAAGTATACCGTGCCCGTCCTGCTCTGCGACCTCGACGACACGCTCTTTGACCACGAAGGCGCCACCCGCGACGCACTTGAACATTTGCGCGCCGTGCATCAGGTTCTGACCCAGTGGTCACTGGATGAATTGGACCAGCGGCACCGGGTGCTCCTGGAGGCCATTCACCTCGACGTGTTGAACGGCCGGCTGTCGATAGAGGAGGCGCGACGCGAGCGATTCGGGAGGTTGTTGTCGCAGGCCGGCATGGATGACCCGGCCGCAACGGCGACCCTCGCTGCGGCGTACCGCGAGGCGTACGCGTCCCACTGGCAGCCCGTGCCCGGCGCGACCGAGTTCCTACGCGTGGTGCGCGCGGCGGGACACGCCATTGTGATTGTCACAAACAACGGCGTGGCCGAGCAGCAGTTGAAACTGGTGCGGTGCGGATTTGATGTGCTGGTGGATGCGATGGTGACGTCCGAGGAAGCCGGCGTCAGCAAACCGGCGCGGGGCATCTTCGATCAGGCGCTGGCACGCGCCGGATCGACGCCAGGCGACGCCGTGATGCTGGGCGACGCGTGGAACGCCGACGTTGAGGGCGCACGGGCCATCGGTGTGGCGCCGGTGTGGTTTAATCGCGCGCGCCGGCCGAGTCCGGACCCGACGGTGACCGAACTGGTGTCGCTGGCGCCGGCGGCTGAAGCGCTGGCGGTGGTTACACGCGCCGCCCTCGTCCCGAGGTCCGCATCATGACGCCACCAGAAATGCTGACTGAAGTGAACGTCGCCAATCAGATTGCCGAGATCCGCGCGCAGCTCGATCGCCTGTGCACGGGGTTGAGCCCGGCGCCACTCAACTGGCAGGCCGACGCTGGCCGCCGATGGCGTGTGGGGCAGTGCCCGGATCATGTGACACAGACGACGCACCTGTACGGCGGGCATCTCGAGACGGCGATCGGCGGCGCACCACGCGCGGCCGTAGCGGGCGCGCGGGCCAACTAGCTAGGGCGTATGTTCATCTAGGTCATCGAACCGCCGGAGCGTTCCAAGGCGCCGTCACCTGACTCCGTGTAGCCCAGGTCGTCTCTGGATCCGACCAGCGTCCGAACCGAGGCAGAGGACGCACTTGTGTTTCTGCAGGCACTCACCGCACGTGCCGTCAGCGTGGACGCGGCACGGGTGCGGTTCGCCAACCCGTTCGCACGTGGGAGTCGGGTGTTCAACGTGGCCACCGTCGTGCTGGTGATGCTGGCGCACACGCGCCGGCACCCGGAACAGGCCGAGCGCATCAAGGCGCGATCCGATTTCCCGTCAGCGTGATCGCACGCGACTGGTCGTCGCGAGCCCAATGCCTGCGATGACCAGCACCATCGAGGCGCTCAGTTGCCAGGTTATCTGCTCATGCAGGAAGACCGTTGCCGCGAGTGCTGTGAGCACAGGCACCGCGAGTTGGACGGTCGCCGCGAGCCAGACCGGAAGTGAAGGGAGCACCGCATACCAGGCCGCATACGCCAGGCCCGACGCGAAGGCACCGGAGGCGGTGGCCAGCGCGAGGCCGGTCAGGGTGTACGGGCCGGTCATTATGCCAACCTGGCGACTCGCGCCGAACGCCAGGGCGGCGAGCACCCCGATGACCGCGGCCCGCAGGAAGTTGTGGGCGCTGGCGCCCAGCGGGTCGGTGGCGCCGCGGCCCGCCAGTGAATACGCGCCCCAGCACGCACCCGCGCCGGCCATGAGCACCGCGCCCCACGGGTCAGGCGCGCTCAAGCCCGGCAGGGTCAGCACCAGGAAGCCGGCCAGAGCGATCGCCATGCCAACGCCGTGGCGTACAGCCAACGTCTCGCCGCGCGCGATGGCGGCGCCAAACATCGTGAGCTGCACGCTGCCAAACAACAAGAGGGCACCAGGGCCCGCCTCGATGCGTTCATAGGCCAGTGTGAACAGCACCGCGTACCCGGCAAGCCAGACGGCCATGAGCCAGGAGCCATAGGCCCTCGGGGAAAACGACCTCTCAGATCGTTTTTGCAACAGCCCACCACAAATGACACCAGAGGTCGTTTTCTCGGCGGTCGTTTTGATCACCCACAACATAATCGCGCCGGTGATCAGTCGCACCACCATGAATGTCCATGCGTCCAAATGGCCAACACCGATGGCGGCGCGGGTCAGGAGCGAGTTGGTGGCAAAGCCGAGCAATGCAAGGATGGTCAGGGGCAGCAGGCGCAAGCTCGCCAAGCATAGACCGAGTTTTCCCAGAGTTAACATGGCCGTCGCTGTCCCGAAATACAGCGGTTGCATCTTGAACGGGCAAGTAACTGGGCGATGACGCGCAGGTAACGACAAAGGAGATTGGCATGACACGACAGATATTGGGCTTGCTCCTGGCGATGGCGTTGCCGGGTGCGGCGGCCGGGCAGACGCCGACGCCGCAGGCACCCCCGCCGCCGGCCGCCCCGGCGTCGACCACACCCGCGCCAGCCATCCGCGTGGGCGTGACGATGTCCGCGGACTACACATTCACCGAGTTGCCCAAGACCACCGACGCCAACGGTGACCAGGTCAACCTGAGCGCGTTTAACCTGACGCGGTCCTACATCAACTTCACGGGCAACGTCAGCGCGCGTATTGCCTTCCGTATTACGCCGGACATCATCAGAAATACAGACGCAGGCAGCACCTCGGGCAACCTGTTGTTCCGGATCAAGTACGCCTACGCGCAGATGCGCGCCGGGGACGACACGATCATCCGCCTGGGCATCCAGCCGACGCCGATGATTGACGCCCAGGAAAGCGTGTACCGCTACCGTTTCCAGGGCACCACGTTCGTCGAACGTGAGGCAGGGCTGTCGTCGTCGGACACGGGTCTCACGGTGCTCAAGCCGCTGCCGAGAAGCTATGGCGACGTGCACGTTGGGTTCTACAACGGGGAAGGCTACACGCGGAGCGAAGTCAACAACGAGAAGGCGTTGATGATGCGCGCTACGGTCAAGCCCATGCCCACCCATAGCCTTGGCAAGGGGCTGCGGCTCATCGGCTACTACCACCGCGATCACTACGTGAAAGACGCACCGCGTGGCCGTGCGGCTGGCAGCGTGATGTTCGAACACGCGCGGTTCAACGCCGGCGTGGACTACGCGCAGCGTGTGGACCAGCCGATGCCCGCCGCACGTGAGATCACCGGACGTGGCTACTCGTTTTTCGTCACACCATTTTTTGACGAAAAGGGGCGCGGTCTCGAGAGCCTGCTGCGGTTCGACTCGTTCGACCCGGATGTCGATGTGGACGGCAGGCGCACCCGGCTCATCGCCGGCGCCGCGTACTGGTTCCCCCGCCAGGGTACTGCGACGGCGGCCATGCTCGCGCACATGGAGCAAGTGCGGCTCAGTGGCCTGACGCCGACGACGACCAGCGAGCGCCGCTACACGCTGAATCTGCTGATCACGTTCTAGCGCAGCACCGGCGCGCGTCTGTGCCTAGTCGCCTGCTCGTAGGCGTAGCCGAGGCGGATGAGTGTGGCTTCGTCCCAGGCGCGGCCGAAGAAGGTGATGCCGGCCGGCAGGCGGTTCTCTCGCGTATAGCCCATCGGCACGCTGATGGACGGGAAGCCCGTCGTGGGAGAGAACACCTGACTGTTGTCGCCTCCCGGTGTGTTCAGGTCTCCGATCAGCCGCGGCGGATAGCTCCAGGTTGGATACACGTAGGCGGCGAGCTTCAGTTCATCCATGCGCGCGGTGACCGCGGCGCCGTACGCCTTGCGATAGTCCGCCTCGGCCACACACGCGGGCGAACCGGGTACGGCCGGCGTGCTGTCTTCGGCTGATTGCAAGCGTGCCTGGATCGACGGGTGGAACTTGCGCGACTTGATGACGTCGGCCAGTGAATCTACCGGCGTCTTACCGGCGTGCCGGGCAAACCACTGCTCGATGTCGTACTTAAAGCCGCCGCAAGTGCTGCCCCCCTGGGCGCGCCGGACGGCGGTCAGATCAATCGCGGCCGGGTCAACGATTGTCGCACCCGCGCGCTCGAGCGCAGCCAGGGCCGCCGTGAACACGGTGACCACTGCCGGATCGACGCCGCCGCGTTCGTAGGCCTGGCGGAGCACTCCGAGGCGAGCGCCCTTCAGGCCATCGGCCTTGAGCGACTCCGCATACACAGGAATGGCGCGTCCCCTGCTCTGCGCGGTGACCGCGTCATCAGGATCTTCTCCAACGATCACCTGGAACACTGCCACCGCATCCGCCATCGTGCGCGTCATCGGCCCGGCAATATCCGCCAGCAGGTTGAGCGGCACCACTCCCGTGCGGCTCGTTAATCCCATCGTTGATCGAATCCCAACCAGCGCCTGATGGGCGGCGGGGCCGCGAATGGAATTTCCAGTGTCAGACCCGAGCCCGACGGCACCGAAGCTGGCGGCTACCGCCGCAGCCGTACCGCCGCTGGACCCAGCTGTCACGCGGTCGGTCGCATACGGATTGCGTGTGTAGCCTGACAAAAGAGAGTTCACGGTTTCGAGCGGGCTGAACGCCCACTCCGCCATGTTGGACTTGGCGAGGACGATGGCGCCGGCAGATTTGATGCGGTCCACGAGGAATGCGTCCCGGTCGGACACAAAGCCCTGCAGTGCGAGCGAACCGGCCGCGCTCTGCAGACCGATCGTTTCGAAGTTGTCTTTCACGATCGTCGGGATGCAATGTAACGGTCCCGTCAGACCAGACGCGGTATACCTTCGATCCAATTCGGCCGCTTCGCGCTGTGCCGCGTTGTTGACCTGCACGATCGCGTTGAGCGCCGCGCCCCGTTTGTCGTGCGCCTCGATTCGGGTCAGGTAGGCCGACACCACGGCGTTGCACGTGAGTCGGCCGGCGTGCATCGCTCGATGAATGTCTGCGATGGTCGCTTCGGCGACATCGAAGCTCTGAGACTGGGTCCTAGCCACAGGCGACACGGCAAGGACGAGTGACACGCAGAGCAGGAGCCCGACACGCATTGTCTACCTCGCGGCCAAGTATGCCGTGTTTCGGCGCTTGCCGCCTCCATCGGCATTGTGGGGAAATCGTCCCCGTTTTTTCAGCGAGATTCCGCACTGTGACGCCGATTTCACGCGCGCATCCGCGGACCGGACAGTGGCGCGGCCTCGCCGGGCGCCGGCACGGCACTTGCCGCATAGAACCAGCAAAGGTGTCAGCAAGGAGTTCTGCAACGGCGACGCGACGTTTCGTGTGGGTGGTGATGGCCCTGGTGCTGGTTGCACTTGTGGGGCTGACCTGCTGACTGTCTACGGACTAGCCATGACTAGAGAATGGCGCGGTTCGGGCATTTTGTGAAATAGCCGTGTGTGATGGGCGGCAGCGTCTTGAACTGGACTGGCGTCAGGTGGTCCAGACGCGAATGTGGCAGCGACTCGATTGCGCAACCACGCCAGGCTGCGGCACTCATCCCGGAGCTTGCCGTTGAACGATGCGTCCGCGCCATTCCGTCACGGCTTGTCCGAACCGTTGAGCGCCGTGTAGATATCCGCCTTGTGCACCCA
>SYFT01000085.1 GCA_005799825.1 Acidobacteriota bacterium
AGATCTTGTGCCGGCAGTGTTCGCTGTTCGTCTGCGCGAACATCATCAATTCGACATCTGTCGGGTTGCGCCCGAGCTCGACAAACGCCCCACACAGGTACTCAATTTCGTCAGGCACGAGGGCAAAGCCGAACTCGCAATTCGCGCGCTCCAGCGCCTCGCGGCCACCACCCAGCACATCAATCGTCACGAGCGGGCGAGCCGGCTCATGCGCAAACAACCTCGCCACATCGTCTACATGGTCGAGCACGTGCTCCACCATGCGGTCGTGCAGCGACGCCGCGATTTGTCGGCGCGCCGACACCAGTGTGCCTGCATCCGCATCGACGTAGTACGCGATGCCACGCTCCACGCGTCGCACCTTCGAGAGGCCCGTGTTGCGGGTGATGTCTGTGGCCTTGCTGGACCAGGGCGAGACAGTTCCCCGGCGTGGGACCACGAGGAAGAGCGCGCCTCGCTCCTCGACCTCGGCCCGTCGGGGACCATAGTGAAGCAGGCGCTCGAGTAGGTCGCGCTCGGGCGCATCGAGCACACCGTCCACATCGACAAAATGCATAAACCGCGCATTGAGCGCAGTGGTGCCTGCAGTGTGGCCGCGCAGGGTGTCGAGCAGACGATTGAGGCGGAAAGGAGAAAGCGCTGCGGCGCCAGAGAGGGTCAGCATGCCGAACGCTCATAGTTTACCGCAACCGCCTCTTCGTGAACTTCACCATGTCCGCAGCCTCGCATCGTCTCGTTTAGGGACATACCTGAGCGAGGTGTGGAGATGTGATTGCCGCGAACAGTGGACAACCGACTGGAGAATGAACCGCGCATTTATGCCGCGCTTCACGCGTGCCCGAATCGGCCTGAAGTAGGGCGCAGGGCTTCAGCCCCGCTGCACCGCTCTTGTCGCGATCGCCTCAAGAAAACCCTATCAGCGGCAGAACCACCTCGGTGGCGCTCCGACGCAACTGAAGGCAATTCATGACTTCACCCTCGCCTTCAGCTCCTCGACCCAGTTGAAAATAACATCGAGGCGCGTCGGAATGGCGGCCGGCGCGAAGCGGATCATTAGGAACCGCTTGCCGTCTGGCGTCACTGAGAACCGGACGCCAGCGGACAATTCCCAGCCTCGATCGAACAACTGCTGGGGCCGGCTGACCGACAACGTGGACCCGGCCTGAATCTCTGGCGAAAGATATTCTGAGCGTGACGGTGCTCCAACACCACTAGAACATCTCGAGTAGGATCCGCCGCCGCGTCCCTGTGAGCGCTGGGGTTTCTTGTTTCAGGGCCATGAAGCATCTCGACCTACGTCTCGGTCGCGCGTCAGCCTTGTTCCTTCGCCTCCGGCGTGTTCGGCCCCCTTGGTGCCCAACAGGCCGGCGCACCACCGCAGCCGCCACCTCTCCCGCCCACGCTCGGCAAGTCCTTAGCTTCACACATTCCTCGCGCAGCATATCGCTAGGATGGATCGGTGGACGCTAGAGGGCGGGCACCAACATCTGGGCTGCGCCGTCCGAGACGATCTGGCGATTAAGTGGAAGCCGGAGGAGTCTCGTCAGTCTCCGGGCGCCTACGTCGCGGCCGGATGTCGTATCGTTTGATCATCTCGTTCAAGGTAGTCGGCTTGATGAACAGCAGTTCGGCCGCCCGCTTCTGCACTCCGCCGGCCGCCTCGAGCGCGGATTCGATCCAGCGGCGCTCGGCGTTCGACAGCACTTCCTTGAGCGGAATGCCCTCTGGCGGCACCACAAAATCCGCATCCTTCAACTCGCGGTTGAATCGCACCTGATCGGGAATCAAGTCCACGCCAATCTCCCGATCCGGACACAGCACGACCGCGCGTTCGATCACGTTTTCCAATTCGCGCACGTTGCCCGGCCAGTCGTACGCCATGAGCAGATCCAGTCCCTCCGGCGTGACGAACCAGCCCGACTTGCGGCTGTCCTCGCCGTGTTTTTCGAGGAAGTGCTGCACGAGCAACGGAATGTCATCCTTGTGGTCGCGCAAGGCGGGCATCTGGACGGGGATGACGTTGAGCCGGTAGAACAAGTCTTCGCGGAACTTGCCTTCAGCCACACTCCTGCGCAGGTCCACATTCGTCGCCGCGATGATGCGGACATCCACTTTGATAGTCTCTACACCGCCCAGGCGCATGAACTCGCGCGCCTGTATGACGCGCAACAGCTTGGCTTGCGTCTCGAGCGGCACGTTGCCGATCTCGTCGAAAAAGATCGTCCCTCGGTCGGCCATCTCGAACAGGCCCTTTTTCATGGCCACCGCGCCAGTGAACGCCCCCTTGACGTGGCCGAACAACAGCGACTCGAGGAGATCCGGCGGCAGGTTGCCCGAATTAACGGTCACGAACGCCTTGTCGGCGCGCGCCGAATGGCGATGGCACGCCTGCGCCACCAGCTCCTTGCCGGTGCCACTTTCACCCTGAATCAGAACCGTCGTGCGACTGGGCGCGGCGCGGGCCACCAGGTCGTAAATCGCCCTCATCTTCGGGCTGCCGCCGATGATCTGGTCGAAGCGGTGGCTACCGAGCTTCAACCGATTCCGCAACTCCTGGTTTTCGCGCTGCAGCCGCCGGCGCTCCACGGCATTATGCAGCACCACCAGCACTTCGTCGTTCTTAAACGGCTTGGTGAAATAGTGGAATGCGCCCTGCTTGGTGGCGCGCACCGCCGTGTCGATGGTCCCGAACGCGGTGATCATGACCACCGGCAGCGTGTCATCGCTCCGGCGAATTTCGTCCAGCACCTCGAGGCCGCTGCGATCGGGCAGCATCAAGTCCAGCAGCACGGTATCGAAGTCGTGGTCGGCCAGCAGCGCAAGGCCCTCGGCTGCGGTGGCCGCGGTGCGCACCACACAGCCATCCATCGTGAGCAGCGCGTCCAGCGCCTCCCGGATAATTTCTTCGTCGTCAATAATCAGTACGTTCGCGGGCGAATCAGTCATCAGTGGGCCAGGGCCTCTTTTGCAGTGGCGGGCGTTGCCGGCAGCGTCAACACAAACCGCGTCCCCTGCCCCACCACACTCTCACACGTGAGCGTGCCGGCATGTTCCTGGACGATGCCGTAGGTGACGGAGAGGCCTAGGCCTGTGCCTCGGCCGTCGGCCTTGGTGGTGAAGAACGGATCGTAGATACGCGAGATGTGTTCGGACGGGATGCCCGAGCCGGTGTCCGCCACCTCCACGGTGACGGTGTCACCGGAGGTGGCGGTCGACACCGACAACCATCCTCCTTTCGGCATGGCATCACGCGCGTTGAGAAACAGATTGAGGAACACCTGCTGTAATTGGTACTCGAAACCGAGCATCGGCGCCGACGGAGCCAGATCACGCCGTACCTGGATGCGGCTGCCGCGGAACTGGTGCTCGAGCAACGACAACACGTCGCTGATGACCGCATTGAGGTCGAGCGGCGCGGCCTCGCCCTCAGAGGGACGCGCCAGATTTAGCAGGCTGTTGACGATCTTTGCAGCGCGGAACGTCTGCCGTTCGATCTTTTCCAGCAACTGGGTCCTGGGGTCGGCCGGGTCCGCCTTGTCGAGCAGCATCTGGGTGAAGCTCGAGATGCCCGTGAGCGGCGTATTGACCTCGTGAGCCACGCCAGCCGCCAGCAGCCCGATGGCCGCCATCTTCTCGGAGACGCGCAACTGCTCTTCAAGGCTCGCGCGATCGGTGACGTCCTCAATCACCACGATCCACCCGGCCTTGGACCCATCGGTGGTCTGGAACGGCGCGATGCCGGCATTCACGAGCAGCGGCCGCGCAAGGCCGGCAGGACCGGAGATCAGCGATGCGCGCAGCAGTGTGGCGCCTTCGGGCGTCTCGCGCCGCGCAGACATCAGCAGTTCCACAAACGACGCGGGAAACAGCGCGGAGATGCGACGGCCGATGGCGCGTGTGCGATCGAACTGGAACATCTGCTCAAGCCGCCGGTTCCATCGCAGCACCCGATCGTCGAGGTCGATGACGAATAGGCCGTCGCTCAACGACTCCACGACGCTGTCGCCGAACTGGCGGAGGCGCTCGATTTCGTCCGCCTTGACGCTCAATTGCCGATACAGCCGCGCGTTCTCGAGCGCGGTCGCCGCCTGGCTGGCCACGGCGCCGAGCAGCGTCATGTCCTCACTCGACAGCGGTTCGAAGCGGGCGCGCCGACCCACGGCGAGCACGCCAATCGTGACCTGCTTCGTGACACAGGGCACGAACGCATGCCAACCCGCCACCCGCCACTCCTCACCCTCGTCTCGAATGAGGCGGCGCATGGCTTGCGGGTCGTCCATGCTCACCGTCTGTCCGGCCAGCAGGCGCTGGCCGAGTGCGGAGTCACGTGAGATCTCCATGGCTTCATCATTTGTACCGCCGGTGGCCACAGCGACAAAGGCTCCGCCGGTTTCTGGGTCGGTCAGGAGCAGCGCCATGCGATCGACGACCAGCGTCTCGCGCACGCGTTCGACCAGCCTCGTGCTGAGCCGCTCCAAATCTAGGTCGCTGTTAAGCTCGCGCGCAAACGTGACCAGCGCCCGCCGGTAGTCGTACCGGTCGCGATAGTAGAGCCGATCGAGGCCACCCTGAATCACGTTCCACAAGCGCGGCGCCACAAGCACCACCACCAGCGTCGCGAACAGTGCCCAGAAGCTGTTGTCGTTTTGCGGATGCGGCCGCAGCAAGCCCACCAGCGCAAGCGTCCCCTGATAGATAGCCACCAGCACAAGGCCGACAAACGACACAACCAGCGCGCGCTTGATGATGACCTCGACGTCCATCAACCGGTAGCGGACGATGGCCGATGCGAAGGCCAGCGGAATGCAGCCGAGCAACAGCGCCGAGTACTCGCCGTACGGCACGTTCCAGCCCAGCAGGAACGGAATGGCATATGTCGTCACGAAGGGCACGGCGCCAATGCCGGAGCCCCAGACTATCCACCGCATCTGCCGCCGGGCGGTGATCGAGCGCAGGCGGCCAAGCGCCTGGATCATCAGCGTGAGACCACCGAGCAAACAGGCCGACAGATAGACCAGCTCAATGTTCTGGATCTGGCCGAGCCGCAGCGCCATTTCATCGCCGGGCACCCAGCGCAGCGCCATGATCCTGGCTGCGGCGAGCGCCAGAGCCGGCAGATACAGGAGCGGCACTGTGCGTCGGCCCAGATCGCTCCTGACCCACGCCTGCGGCCGCTCTGGAAACACCAGTGCGAACTGCAGGAACAGCGGCGGCAACAGCACTATGGCCACCGCGTCAGACCAGTAGAAGAAGCGATCGGTGCCCGTGTATTCACCGGTGTGCGTGAACGCAAACACACCGAAAAACGCGACGGTCAGCCAGAAGAAGTGCAGCGTGGCCGCATCGTTGGGGCGGCGCAGCCGGACTGACGCACCCACCAGCAACGCGAAGATGCCCACTGCCGCCAGCGAATAGTAGAGGCCAAACGGTGGTCCCGGGGCGAGCGCCAGCCGCACCGAGATCAAATCTTCGACCGGTCCTCGCGAAACGGCGTAGGTGACGGCACCGCCTGCGCGAAGTCTTTCCAGTGCCCGCGCCACATCAGTCGCAGACTCCACCGAGATGTTGTCGATCGCCCAGAGGGTGTCACCCTTCCGAAGCCCCGCCAGATCGGCCGGTGACCCCGGCGACACTTCGAACGCCTGCACGGCTGAACCGCCATCACTCGTCCAGAACACCCCGTCGTCAATCGTGGCCTTCTCCTGGAAATCGCGAACGACAAATACGTTGACGAGCGCGACCGCAATCAGCGCCGTGGATACCGCAACGGGTATTGCGATGCGCAAGAGCGGACGAATGTGAGTAATAAGGCGGGGCATTCGCAGAAAAAAACGCCCCAGCCGGGGCTGCGCGAGGCTGGAGGGGTTAGAACCTCACCTGCACCCCACCGAGCACGCGCCGAGGCGTGCGGACGGTCAGGAGTTCGTCATAAAACGAGCCCGCGTTCTGGGGATCGCGGAAGAGGTTGCTCACGCTCACCATGAATTCGATCCGGCCGGCGCCGAGCGTTTGCAGCGGCAGCACCTGCCGCAGTTGGACGGCGAAACGGCCGTCGAACATCGCCGCGAGCCCTTCCCCACCATCCTGCCCCGTGAACGCGCTATTGACGCGATACGCCACCGACACGCGGGTTGACGTCTCAGGAATCAAGGCCTCAAGCGTGCTGGTGACGTCGTGTAGGCGTTCGCGCTCCGCACGCACCGCCGACGGCATCACGCGGGCGATGTCGGCTGCCTCGGTGCCGAAAGCCCAACGCGCCCGGCTGATCGAGTAGTCCACCGACGCCTTGACAAGCGGCGTCACGTTTCCGGCCGCGCGCAACGCCCACCCATCGAGCCGCACGCTGCCGGGGCTCGCCACGTAGTAGTGCCCGACGGCCTTGGACGTGTTCACGCCGAACATCGTGGCCAGCTGATCGCGCGAGTCTTCGTGGAACCAGCGCACGCCGATGACCATCGGCTGGCCGATCGCACCCAGGTCGTGCTCGACGCCGGCTTCATAACGCCGCACGCGTTCGGATCGGAAGGGCGCCTCGGGCACCAGGCTGGCAAACGTCCGCTCGGGCGGCAGCCAGGGACCGGACGTGGGCGGCGGCAGAAACTCATCCGCGCCCGGTGCGACCACCGAGTTCGCGACTAGGCCGCGGAATGACGTCTTCGGCGCAATGCCGAGGCGGAAGCCGATACGCGGACTGATGAAGTCCTGGCCGGCAACGTAGTCGTACCGGTCGAAGCGCAGGCCGTAGTCAATTTCGAGGCCGGGCTGCACACGCCACCGGTCGTGACCAAACACACTCGCCACCGCGCGGCCGGCGCCTGGCGTGGTCAGCTGCGCTGTGCCGAAGTCGTCCACCGCACGCTGCGCACCGTAGGACATCCCCAGGCGGAACGCGTGTGCCTGCACATCACGCGCCTCGTACTCGCCAAGCACCACCCACGACGCCAGGCCGCCCGTGCTCAGCGCGCCGCGCAGCCGCCAATCGCCGTGGACACCGATGGGCGCACCCACCGCCACGTAGGCGATGCCGCGCGGGTCGCGGTCGGGAAGGCCGCCCTGAGTGGTCGACACCGCTGTGGCGGTCAACACGTTGACCTGTCCACTGAAGTGGGTGTCAGCAAAAAATGATGTCGCCACGCGAACCGGCTCAACCAGGGCCCAATCCAAGAACGACGGAAGGTGCGGCAAGTCTGTGCGGCGTGGCTGCTGCCCCGACTCGTCGCGCAGGATCGTGCGCGGCAGATGCCTGAAGTACCAGGCGTGCAGGCTGCCTGTGGCCGGCGGTTCGGCTGCTCCCGGACTAGTCGCGCCAGGATCGGTCAGCCCCACGGACGCGATCAACACGCGCCGCTCGGGTAATTCCGGCAGCTTCATGATGGTGATGTTCCGCTTGAGATGCATGCTCGGGCCAACACGCACCAAGGCCCTGTAGGGGGAGACGTATCCCGTGTGGGTCGCCCGAAGCACGTACTCGCCAGGTACCAGAGACAAATTGAAACTGCCGGTCGCATCCGTCCGCGCCTGCGTCTGAATGGTGCCGATCGCCGACACCGCCACTCCCGGAACGATCTGCCCAAGATCATCGCGCACAATGCCGCTGACAACACCCGATCGGACCGCCGCCTCCACGCTGACGGGACGCGGCGCGCGCGCAAGCTGCGCCATCGCCGGCGATGCGTTGACCGTGACGACGGCGACGATGACGAGTATTGATGCGACTAGTCGAGGCATCCACCCTCTCATTTCAGGTTGCTTCAGACGTCATGGTAGGCCACGATCTGAGTCAAGTCAAACCCTTGATAGTCGGCATGTTACACTCCCGACGACCGTGAAAATACAGACCATTTTTTCCCGTCAAATCCTCGATTCCCGCGGCAATCCCACCGTTGAAGTGGATGTGACCCTCAATACGGGGGCACATGGCCGGGCCGCCGTGCCCTCGGGCGCATCAACCGGCATCTGCGAAGCGCTCGAACTTCGTGACGGTGACAAGGGGCGCTACCTCGGCCGGGGTGTGCTCAAAGCGGTGTCCCACATCAACACGGAGATCGCCGCAGCGCTTCAAGGGGAGGCCCCGGACCAGCGGTCAATCGACGCCCAGCTCGTGGCGCTCGACGGCACGCCGAACAAGGCGCGGCTGGGCGCCAACGCGCTGCTGGGCGTGTCGATGGCCGTCGTGCGGGCGGCCGCCGCCGGACGCGGCATCTCCCTCTACGAACATATCGTGTCGCTGATCGACACGCCGGCCGAAGGCGCGGGCACGCTGCTGCCGGTGCCGATGATGA
>SYFT01000086.1 GCA_005799825.1 Acidobacteriota bacterium
TCCAGAACTGGGGGCGATTGGGGTCGATCCCCGTCGTGTCGTGTCCACAGGTGTCGAATCGCTAACTCGCTGTGTCAGAGGCGCTTAGGACCAGAACCGCCACGCCATCTAGAAGTTACTGAATCTGGGGGACGCGGGTTCGAGTCCCGCCAGCAGTTTGAGTTTCCAGAGGCTGTCGCGCCACATACGTTCCAGGAGCGGCGCCATGGGGCCGCAGGCCCTCCGGCTAGCGCGATACCGCCGATACCGGCCATCCGCACGGCTGTCGAGCAGCCCGGCCAACACCAGTGTGCGCAATTGCAGCGACACTGCGCCGAAGGTCACGTCGCCCAGCGCCTGATGAATGTCACCGGCCGCCAGTTCCCGTCGCCACGTCAGGCGCAGGATCTCCTGGCGCCGGGGGGACGCCAGGGCGGTCAGAACGGGCGCAGACAGCGTCATGACCGTAACTTTAGATTGAACTAAAATGATGGCTCAACGGGGCAGTTCGCGGAGCCAGTTGCGCACCCGTTGGTCCCACTCGGCCTGTCGGGGACCGTGCGTGCCGTTGATGGTCTCGCGGTCATATTGCGCCTGCACCGTCGCGTCACCCGCCAAATACGGCGCCACCAGACGGTCGCGCGCCGCGTCGGGTAGTTCGCAGGGTGACGCCAGGGCACCTAGGCCCGCCCTCGCGCGTCTCGCCTGCACCTCGCTCAGATCAAAATGGGTGCGTTCGTGTTGCAGGGTGCGGTCAGAGGCACGCTCCAGCAAGTGCGCCGACTTCACCCAGGATCGCGTCGGGAGAAAATACGACTCCACGCGAAAGGTGAACCGCCCCTCATCGCACCGGGCCTCTGAGGTAATGGAATAGGCCGTCATCGCCGCCGCCTTGCTCGCCATGTTGGGCGCGCCGCGGAAGTCGGACCAGTCAATCACGCGCGCCGGAGACCAGACGAATGAATCGACCGACAACCTTGTCGAAGGAACAGCGGGCACCCGATGCCCGGCGATCCACACCGACGCAATCGCGCGGGTATTCCGGATGTCCTCGAGTGGATTGCGGTCGAGCACCACGAAGTCCGCCCACGCTCCGGGAGTGATGGCGCCCACGTCAGTGACGCGCAGCGCGCGCGCGGCATCACTGGTCGCCGACCGCAGCACCTGCGCCGGCGTCAATCCCGCCGCCACCATCATCGCCATCTCGACGTGCTCGAAGTAGCCCTGGAACCGCTCAGGGAACGGCCCAGAATCTGTCCCCATCACCACGAGCAGGCCCGCATCAGCGGCGGCTTTCACGTTGCGCTCGGCCACAACAAGCGCGGCCTTGTACGCCTGCGCGCTCTTCGACTGCTCCATCACTCGCTGGCGCGCCGGCTCCTTGAGTCGAGTCACCATCTCTGGGTCCGCTTCGGCCAGGAAAAACGGCTCCTCGAAGAAAGCAGGCGTGGATTCGTACACGAACGTCGACAATTCACGCGTCAGCGTCGGGCAATACGGCACGTTCGCCGCCCTCATCAGCGCGATGAACTCTGCATCAATGTCCTTGTCGCGCACCGAGTGCGCAATCATGTCCACGCCCGCCCGCAACAACGCCTTCGCATCGTCCAGATAAAAGACATGCGCAGAGACCCTCAGGCCACGCTTGTGCGTCTCGTCGATCACCGCCTGAAACACTTCGGGCAGCATTTTTCGCGACGTGCCGAGATTGTCGTCCACGCGAATCTTGATCATGTCCGGCTTGAGGGCGGCGACGCGCGCCACCTGCTCGCGGGCGGCGTCTGGTGTGGCGGCGGTCACGATGTCGCCTGACAGGAAGATGCGGGAGCGGTCCAGAGGAATGGATGAGGACTGGGCCTGACGGGCGGCAAATGCGGGCGCCTGTTCCCCGCCAAGGCTTAATAGGCTGGTGATGCCGTACCTGGCGAACACACCCAGCTGACGCTTCGTGTTTTCGTCGGTGTACGCGCGGGCCTCGGGGCCGGCCACATCCGAGATGTGCACATGAGTGGAAATTAGGCCCGGCAGCACGAAGCGGCCGCCAAGGTCCACCTGCCTTGCGCCTGCGGGCACGGCAATCGATGCGACCGGCCCCACTGCCGCCACTCGGCCGTTGCGCACCAGGATGGCAGTGTCCGAGATCGCCGGACTGGCGCCGAGCTGAATCAGCCGAGCATTGCTGAAGACAGTGACGACGTCGGTGGGCGCCTGGGCCGGCGTGGGGACACCGCTCGAGACAATAGCAACCAAGGTGGCGAACAGCAAGCGTTGGCTCATTTCTTCGTGGCCCTGTCGATGAACTCGGACACGTTCTTGTGCAGCGCCTTGCGGTCTGCGTCCTGCAGATACATCATGTGGCCGGACGGGTAGTACTTCATCGTGATTCGTTTCTGAACATCTTCTGACACGCCGAGATGCCGGAAGGTGAACTCGGTGGGCGCAAACGGCGTGGCCATGTCGTAGTAGCCGTTCTCGACCTGCACGAGTAACTTCGGATTAGTGATCATCGCCTGCGCCAGGTCTCGCTGGACGTTCGGCGCCGGGGGAAAGCCGGCCGCGGCTGCCGCGCGCGTCCAGTTCCAGCCACCGCCAAGACGGGTGTTTCGATAGACGCGGTCGCGGCCAAACTTCAGCTCCTCGTGGTTGTAGTGGTTGACGGCCGCCGTATACGCTCCGCCGACGGCGGCGTTGAACGGATCGGACTCGGCGTTCTCGGTCAGCAGGTTGAAGGTCGATGAGGTGAACCGTGCATCGATCCGGCCCGCCGTCAGGCCGCGACTGCGCATGAGCTCTGCGTTGAACTGGCCGAGCTTCACGCGTAGGTTGGCCTTGAGCAGGTAGTCCTCACCCAACGCTGTAAACGCCGACAACTTCTTCGCCATAGCCGCCTTCTCCGCCGGCGACAGTTCGTCGCCTTTAAACAACGCAGCCGCGTACTCGGTGGCGGCAAAGCGGCGCGCATCCTCCAGTAGGACCTCAAGCGACGCCGGCCGGTTCGCAAGGACCTTGAAGTAGTACGCCACGGCGGCATAGCTGGGTAGGTAGTGCACGTACGCCCGATCGTCACCATCGGCGAATGTGATGGTGGACAGGTCCAGCACCGACGAGATCAGGTTGACCCCGTTCAAATGCACATTGTGCCGCTGCTGCAACAGGTTGACGAGCACCGCCGAGCGGAACGTGCCGTAACTTTCACCAATCAGAAACTTCGGCGAGTTCCACCGCCCATTCCGGCTGAGGTACGTCACGATGAACTGCGCGAAGGCCGCGGCGTCTTCATCGACGCCGAAGAAATCAGCTTCCTTGCCTTTGCCTGCCGCGCGGCTGTAACCGGTGCCCATCGCATCGATGAACACGAGGTCGGTCTTGTCGAGCAGGGTCTCGGTGTTGTCAACAATTCCATAAGGCGCAGGCGGCGTAAACTCGCCGTTCACGGTGACAACACGGCGCGGACCAAACGCGCCCATATGGAGCCACATCGAAGCCGATCCGGGTCCGCCGTTATAGACGAACGACACCGGACGCGTGCTGAGGTCTTTCGCGTCCGATCGCGTATAGGCCACCGCATACAGCAGTCCGGTGGGCTCGCCCTCAGGAGTGGTCAGCATGGTGGTGCCGGCCGACGCCTTGTAGGGAATGGTCTGTCCACCGACGCGAATGGTGTGGTCGGTGACGGACCAGGATTCGTTATCTGCTGGCTCGCTGCGCTGCGCCGACTGTGGCGCTTGAGCGGCGACGGGCTGAAGGGGCGCCACCATGTCGGCGGCAAATACAAAAATGACGGCAAGTGCGAGGTATCTCATGCCGGAGAGGTTACTAGAAATTCTGGGCCCACGACGCCCAAACGGCGTTGATCAATCCAGTAGACTAGCGCGCATGCGCCCCGACGATTGCTGGCTCACCACCGAGCGACTCGCTCTGCGACGCATGACATACGACGACCTCGATTGGCTCGCCACGCTCTACAGCGACGAAGAAGTCACGCGCTACCTGGGCGGCCTGAAGACATGTGACCAGGTCGAGGACATGCTGCGCACGAGGGTCATCGACTACTACGACGCAAATCCAGGACTCGGCATGTGGATGACACTCGACCGCGCCACCAAAGCACCGATCGGATTCCACCTGATCAACAACATCCAGGGCGAAACGATCATCCAGATTGGCTACGGCTTGGCGAAGCCCGCGTGGGGCCGGGGGTATGCCACAGAGATGGCATCAGCCCTGATGCGTTATGCGTTCGAAGATCTCAAGTTGCCGCGCCTCGCGGGCATGGCGAGCCTGCCGAATGTGGCGTCGCAACGCGTGCTGGAGAAGATCGGCCTCGAGCGCCGCGGCGAACGGTCCTTTCCGCATCCGGCGTACGCCGCTGGCGGGCCTCTGGCATGGTTCGAGCGGGAAGCCGACGCATGGCTCGCTGAACGATAACTGCGTCGGCAAGCGCCGCGTTGGCAACATCCGCACACCGGCGAAATAGGGCGCTTTTCGCGTGCGTGCGGCGGAGTCTCGGGCTTGAGAAACAGGCCGAGCTACGTACCGACAGAGTACGTAGCTCGGCCTATTCTTCAGGGCCGAGGCGTGCTCTGCTCCAGATGCTCGCGCAAGAGCGCGAGGTTGTGCGTGTAGGCTTTGAACGCGATGTCGAACAGATCGCCGACGATGGGGATTGCGCCGAACAGGGGGTCTACGAACATGTTGGCCACCATCTGGGCCACCAGTACCTTCGGCAATCCGCCTTAAAGGCTGTTGAGGACAATCGCGCCGGCGACGGTGGCCGAGACGACGTCACCGGCGTACGGGATGAGGCCGAGCAGGGGATCCAGTCCGATGCCGCCGATCGGCGGTAGGCGGACCTTTGAATCCATCAGCCGCGCCGTACGCTCAAGCCGCGCGAGCAGGACGGCTTTCGCCTGGCCCACGTTGATCCCTCGCGCTGCTGCGAGGTCCTGACTTTTCCTGCCGGCGGCCGCACTGGCTTTGCCGGCGCGGGCGAGGTGCGGCTCAGACGCCGCGCGCGGGGCCACACTTTCGATGTGCACAGCCATCTGGGCTGAGATCCGCTCCGCAATTCCAATGAACGCGAACCGCACGACAAGGTAGGCGATGGCTACCACGGCCACAAACGGAAGCAGGCCCCCCAGCAGGAAGAGCAGGAGGGATTCGGACATCAGGATGCCTCCAACCTCAGGCCCAGCCAGGCTGCGGCCTCGACGGGGGCCAGAACGCGAACCGGTGACCCGGCGAAGTCGCGTGTGTCTCGGGTGATGATGGCCGCGCACTTGGCGCGCTGGGCGGCCGCGGCGGTGACCGCGTCTTCAAAAATCGGCCAGCCCAGCGCATTGGCCGCTCGAATGACGCTGCCGTCCACGGTGGCCACGCCGAACACCGACAAAAGAGCCTCGGTGGTCTCGCGGGCCATGCGCGGCGCAACCGCTTTGGCGTTCAAGTAGTGGATGGTCGTGACCGCATGTGCGGAAAGAAGCCCTTCCGCCCGCCCCTCCTCGATCGCGGCCCACACGGCCGACGCTGAGGCCACGTGAGGGCGCCGGTCAAGCAAGACATCCAATACGAGGTTAACGTCGATAAGTACGCGCGTCACTTGTATTTCTTGGCGAGGTACTTCCGGTAGTCGGTTTTGGATCCTCGCGCCAGGCTGCCGCGCAAGCGCGTCAGCACCGGCGGTGCTGATCTCTCATCTGCCGACCTGGCCGACACCATGTCGAGCATCGTTTCAACAAGGCGCGAGACCGACGTCCCACGTGCCTCCGCGTAGCGCTTCGCGTTGGCTACAACCCCGGCGTCCACGCTGAGGGTCAGTTTATGCATACGTATGAATATATCACATTCATACGTATACCTACTACTTTGGCACGGCCTGGTCGTACTGCCGCAATGGCCGCACCCAGATATTGCGATACCGCACCGGATCGTTGTGGTCCTGCAACATCAACGGTCTCTGAGCTTCATGCTTCGCATAGGTCGCCACCTTGCGATAGACCGTGGCGCCCATCACTTCCTTGCGGTTGTGCACGATCACGCCATTCCAGAACACGGTCTGGTAGGCGGGCGTCACCAGCTTCCCGTTCTCAAATATCGGGGCCTCAAAAATGATGTCGTAGGCCTGCCACTCGCCGGGCTTGCGTGCCACGTTGGCCAACGGCGGCCACTGGCCGTAGATGGAGCCAGCCTGTCCATCGGCGTACGACCGATTCTCGAACGAGTCCAACACCTGGATTTCATACAGACTCATCAGGTAGATCCCGCTGTTGCCGCGACCCTGGCTGTTGCCCGCCACCACGGTTGGCGCTGCCCACTCCACGTGCAGTTGTACGTCTCCGAAACTCGCGCGACTGTGCAGCGACCCCGACCCGGCGCCGGTCTCGAAGTATCCGTCACGCACCGGCCACTTGGGTTCCAACAGCTGGCCCGCATTCGCTCCGGTACCGCGCTGCGCCCACTGAGAAAGGTCTGTGCCATCGAATAGCACAATCGCGTCAGACGGCGCCGCGCCAGGCGTGGCGCCCGGAGTCACCACTGGTGGGTTCGGTCGCGACGGGTCGTGCACGCGCCACGGCTGTCCGGGCAGCATCGGCGTGTCTGTAAATCCGTCGTCGGTCGCAGTGCGCGGCGGCACACCTCGTTGCGCCACCACGACAAGCCCGCCGACTGCGATCGAGACAAGAGCGACGGCCACGCTCGGCCGAAGGAGGTAACGACGGGAGGTGGTAATCATGGGATGCTCCTGAGTGTTGCGTGTGGGTCGCGGAAAAGGCTGACGGTCGATCGCGCAAACATGGACTCGGGCAGGAATCGCACCGCCAGATTCCTCCTCGCCGGTGCGCATCCCAAGCCACCAGCCTAACAAGTGTCGCCGCAAGCGATTGCGTCGGAATACCGCAGTGGGCGTTTTCTCCGAACTCCATGAGGGCCTGAAGCACCGACGCGCCCACGATGACGCCGGTCAGGATCAAGGGGATGGATAGGCCGGTCGTGCCTCTCAGTCGCCCCAATGACCGTCAGCCAGACGAGGCCGCGGGCTGCAGGGGAAGACAGCATTACCTGCAGAGTTTACGCCACAGGGACTCGGTCGGCATAAGCCGGAGGTGAAACCAACCATGAAGCCTGGCGGGCGTGACCAGCGCTGGGCGCAGCCCGCCGTATCCGCGAGCGAAGCGAGCGATCGGCGAAGGCTGGTGCGCCCGGCAGGACTCGAACCTGCGACCACCGGCTTAGAAGGCCGGTGCTCTATCCACCTGAGCTACGGGCGCGCAGGCTTCATTCTACCGCCGAGACGAGATCGGGACGATCGCATCAGTCAGCGGCCCCAACAGTTCGTCGTAGACGCGATGCATGAGCCACTCCACCAACGGCTCGCGGGAGGTCCCGTTGCGGCCAGGGTCATCGCCCGTCAACCCCTTCCGGCACCGGTCCTATACAATTCCATGGATGGGCTCGCGCCTCCTGACCGTGCTTGTGCTCGCCGCGTGCGCCACCGGAACACCGCGCGCCCAGGCGCCCGCTGCCACCATCACTATCGATCTTTCGGCCGCCGACCTGGGCGGGGCGCCACTCACCACCCTCCGCGCAGAAGACCTGGCGCTGCGCATCGACAACCGACCGCATCCGATCGACACCCTGCGGTTCGTGCCATTCGAACGGGTGGAAGCGCTCCTCAAGGCACCGTATGGCACGAATCAAATCGCGCACGGCCGAACGATCGTGCTGGCCGTGGATGCCACCCGACTGCAAACGTCGCAGATGACATCGGTGAAGGAAGGCATTCACGCCCTGCTTCCCGCGCTGGGAGCACGCGACCGACTCGGCCTGCTCGCGCTCGCGTCCGACGGCTCGGCCGTTGATTTCACCACCAGGCACGACTTGGTCGTCGCGGCATCGGCCGCCCTGAAGAGCGGCGCCCCGGCCATATCCGCAGGCGCCGAAGCCGAAGAGGCCGCCGCGCTCGCAGCCATCGTGCTACTCGATCGCCTCTGCGCCAGCATCGGCACCGAACCAGGCCCCAAAACCGTCGTCTTCATGGCCCCACCGTTCGCCACGTCCACGGACGTGCGACGCGCGCTTCTGGCACTTGCCGAAACGACAGGCCGGCATCGCGTGCAGCTGTTCATCATCGATCCGGTCGGCACAGCCGCGAATCTCGGAGCCACGGCTGCGGGGCCGGCCGGCGGACTCGCCGCGATGGCCGCTCTCACCGGCGGTCTGGTTGTCCCCTCAGCCATCGCCGCCCTCGCGACCACACGCTACGAACTGCAGTTCACGCCCACCACCGATCAACGCAACAACAAGCCGCACCGCGTGATGGTGGTGAGCCAGCGACAGGACGCCCGCATCGCGGCGCCGTCGTCTGTGTTCATCGGCGACGACCTCGCCTCTTCAGAACCGATGCCGTCGCTCACCCACATGCTGCGCGAATCGCGCGGCTATCGCGACCTCCCTCTTCGACTTGTCGCGTATCCCGTGCTCGACGACGACAGGACACGGCCGCAGTTGTTGATCCTTGCCGAGTCTGAAAACCCGTCGCGGTCCCTGGCATGGGCGGAGTTCGCCCTCATTTCTCCATCAGGCACCATCGTCGCCCAGTGGAAAGCGGAGGGCGCGGATGCGGCGACGCGCCCAATGCGAACAAGAGCCCTCGCCCCGGCGGGGCCGTATCGGCTTCGCATGGCGGCGTCCGAGCTGTCGGGCCGACGCGGCGCGGTGGACTACGAATTCGACGCCGGATTCACGCCAGCGGGCACATTTGAACTTGGACCGTTAATGTTCGGCGGTATGAACGCGGCCGATAGCGCCCAATTCGTGCCGGTGCTGCAACCGGCCGCGAATGCGACCGCCATCATGGCCTATACAGAAATTTACGGCGCGCTTGCCTCAGCCGACACGCTGGGCGTGCGATTCGAAATGGCGCACTCACTCGAGGGCGAACCCATTGCAAGCGTTGCGGGGTCCGTTCGAACGAGTGGCGATCCCACTCGCAGGGCGGCACTCGGCACACTCGACCTCTCGGCGCTCCCCGTGGGCGACCACCTCGTCAGGGCCATCATCACGCTCAACGGCGCGGAGGTCGGACGCGTGACGCGCACGCTACGAAAGGTGGGCGGGTGACCGACCGCCTTCGCGCGGCCATCATTTTCCTGGCGCTGGCCGTTCTCCACACATGGCCGTTGGCATCTGCACCGCATCGCCTCTCGCTCAATGACAACGCCGACGCGCAATTAAACACCTGGATCATCAGCTGGATTGCGCACACGCTTCCGACGCACCCAACCGCGCTCTGGTATGGCAACATCTTCCAACTTGGTGAACAGGCGCTGAGATTCTCCGAGCCGCTGGTGGTGCCGGCGCTTGCCGGTGCCCCCATTGTCTGGCTTGGCGGCACTGGGCACTGGCGACCGACCGCCAATGGTTACAGCGGCCTTACGCCCCCTTCCTACCGCAAACGCTCAGAAACACTGTGGTATTTCCCCGAGCAGAGGGCCGTGGATACGCTGCTGGCCCTTGGGGCCACTCACGCGATGGTGCATCTGGAACGCTTCGCACCCCACGAGATCCCCGGGGTGATTCGGGCTATGGAACAGCAGCACAATCTGCGCCTGCTCGCAGCAGATCTGGACGGACATCGCCCTTACCGGGTGGTTCGGGAATAACGTGCCGGCTCGCAGGGTCCAATCCACAGGAGCGGCTAAACGTGGCCTGGAGGCCTCCCATGGATCTTGACCTCCAACTGGTCGGTAAGGCCCGTGAAGGCGACCTAGACGCGTTTGGCGACCTGGTGAGCCGGCACCAGCACCGGCTTGGGCATTTTTTGCAAATGATAATGTCGAGCGCCGCCGATCGAGAAGCCGCCGAAGACGTGGCACAAGAGGTGTTCCTCCGCGCGTTCCGTTCACTCGGGCAGTTCCGCGGGCAGAGCACATTCAAGACGTGGCTCTATCAGATTGCCACCAACGTGGCGCGCACCCAGATGGCGCGACGCCGGGATCGGAAGGAAGATCAGGAGCCTGAAACGCGACCCGACAGGCCGAGCGGTGAAAACGTGGAGCGCCGGGTCATTGCGCACGACCAACTGCGGCGGGCGCTGGAAGCACTGCCCGACGACTGGCGCGAAGCCGTGATTTTGCGCGACATTGAAGGACTGGAATACCGCGAAATCGCTGACGTGCTTGGTATTCCGATGGGCACGGTGGAGTCGAGAATTTTCAGGGGACGGCAGCGGCTGAAAGCCGCGCTTCAGGAGCCATATCATGACTGACCATTGCGCGGCATTCACAGCATCGCTGGTGCGAGCGGCCGAAGACGTGCTTCCCGCCGAAGACCGTGCTCGCCTGGAGGCGCACCTTCTGGACTGCCCTTCCTGCCTGGAGTCCCTTACCGATCAACGCGCAGTCCGCTCGTGGCTGCAGGCCGAACCTGTCGTGGGCGCGTCACTCGGGTTCGACCGGCGCGTCATGGCGGCCATTCGCGCCGAAGCCGAAGGCCGGGCGCGCAGTTGGCTCGACAGCCTCGACTGCCATCGATGGACCTGGCGCCTCGTACCGGTGGCGGTGGCCCTGGCGTTGACTGTAGCGGTCGTCGCCCAAACCGAAGCCGTGGTCAGCGGGGCTGATACCGACGCCCTCCCCGTGTCGTCGGCATTGTTTTCGGAAGACGTCTCTGAATCGTCGTTACTGTCGCTGATGCTCAGCGCCAACGTTGACGACACGCTGGGGACCCACCGGCTAGGGACCTCAGAGCCAGGGACATCTAGAAAGGACCAACCATGACTATTTCCACACCTCGGGTCTGGATCGCCACGTTTGTCGCGCTCGTCTTCAGCATCGGCATCCTGACCGGCATCGTTGTCGAGCGCACCTGGCTGAATCGAGCAGGCGCCGGTTTTCAGGCAAGATTCGGTGGCAGCCCCGGCAGTCAGGGCGGCCCAGGGGGACTGAACCGTGGAGGCTCGGGAACTGGACAGGGCCGCGGCGGGCCTGGCAGGGGTGGTTCGATGTTCGGCGCATCGCCGCAACGGTATGTGGATGAACTCTCGCGGGAAGTGACCCTGACCGACGCGCAGAGCGCCCAGGTCCTGACACTGCTGCAGGCTCAGGAGATCTGGTTGAAGACGATGCAGGACGACGCGCGGAAGGTGTTCATCCAGGAGCAGGAGGGACTGCACAACAAGATCGCGGCCGTATTCTCACCCGCGCAGGCCGAGGCGTTTCGCAAATGGGTCACGACGAGGACCGGCCGCCGCGGCGGCCGCTAAAAATGCGCCAATGAGCCAATTGGGCAATGCCGGCATTTCGCCATTTCAGACATTTCCCCCATTTCGTCATTACAGCGACGAGCAGCGGGTGGTTTTGATAAACTGCTCGTTCACCTAGTGGTGGGTGTAGCTCAACGGCAGAGCACCGGCCTGTGGCGCCGGTGGTTGCGGGTTCGATTCCCGTCATCCACCCCAACTTCATTTTCGGCCGCTATAATCTCCACGTGCGGCCTCCTCCCATCCCGTCGGCGCCCGACCAGCCGCTGTACGAGCAGTTCTTCGGGCTGCGTGAGCAGCCATTCGCGCTGACGAGCGACCCGCGCTTTATTTATCTGAGCGAGTCTCACAAACGCGCGTATCAGGAACTGCTGGCGGGGTTGCGGCGCCGCGAGGGGTTGCTGCTGCTGACGGCCGATACGGGGATGGGCAAGACCACGCTGTGCCGCGCCGTGATCGACGCACTAGGAGCGCGCACGTTCTCTGCGCTCATCCTGAATCCCTACATGTCTGATGCCGAGGTGGTGCGGGTCATTCTCCGCGACTTCGGCCTGGTGACGAGAGACGACATCCGCAAAGGGGCGTTCGCGAACGCAGACATGCCGCAGCTGCTCGACACGCTGGAGCAGTTCCTGCTTTCGCTGATCCCACTCAACTCGTATGCGGTCGTGATCATCGACGAAGCCCAGAGCCTGTCGGCGCGAGTCATCGACCAGATCCGCCAGCTCGGCGCGTATGAGCAGGATGGCCAGCGACTGCTGCAGATCATCCTGGCCGGGCAACCCGCGCTCAACGACACGTTGCGCGCGGATGCGATGCGCGCCGTCGACGGCCGTGTTTCACGCCGGGCCGTACTGGGCGCGTTGTCCCCGGACGAGGTTAAGAGCTACATCCAGCACCGACTCAGTGTGGCGGGCGGACGCGAAACTGTGACCTTCCCCGCTGAGAGTGCGCGGGCGGTGGCCGAACTCACCGACGGCGTGCCCCGCCGGATCAACCTGCTGTGCGATCGCGCGCTCGAAGAGGGGCGTGTGGCCGGCACGAGTGTGATCAGCCCCGCCGTGGTGCGTCGCGCGGCGCGACTGCTCGCGGGCGGCACCGAGGCCGAACCAGTCGAAGTTGAAGTGCCCGTGGTGCTCGACGACACCCCTGTGGTGGCCGACGAAGGCATGAACGCGGCGCTGGACCACGGCCTGGCCATCGAAGAGCGGCGCGACCTCTTCGAGCGACTCGCGGAACCGCCGAGCTGGCGAAGGCCAGCCCTGCTCACCGTCCTGGTCGTGGCGCTGGCTTCTTTCGTCTGGACGACCGTGGAAGGCATGTCGACCAGCACGCCAGGCCTGCCCGCCGCGCCGGCGCGCGAGACGGCTCGTGTGCCCGATACACGTCCGTTGCCGACTGCAGACGATGTGCGGTACGTGATGCAGGAAATCGCGCGCGCCGATCGCGTGCGCTGAGTACGACGGAGAGAAAAAAAGACGTCGGGTGTCTTTTTTTTGATGTACACGAATGTTGACGCGGTTTGCGCCGGCGCCGACCGGTTACCTGCACCTGGGTCACGTGGCCAACGCGCTGCACGTGTGGGGTGAAGCGCGGGCCCGCGGCGGCCGAGTACTGCTGCGTCTTGAGGACCACGATCGGGACCGGTGCCGGCCTGAGTACGAAGGGGCGCTGCTTGACGACCTCGACTGGCTGGGATTTGTACCCGACCTCTACCCTATCAGCGCCTTCCGCGCCGGCTCGTGCGCGGCGCGGCAGAGCGACCGGCACGACATCTACGCTGCCGCCGCGGCCGCACTCCTGGCCCAGGGCCTGCTCTACGCCTGCAGGTGCAGCCGGGCGCACCTGTCGTGCCAACAAGAAAGACGTCGGGTGTCTTTTTCGGCGAAAAAGACACCCGACGTCTTTCTTGTTGGGGAACTTCCCTACCCGGGCACGTGCCGCGATTTGGGGCTGGCAATGGACATACCCGACGTCGGGTGGCGGGTGCGTCTGCCGCCTGACACGGTCACGTTTCACGATCGGTGGTGCGGGCCGCAGGTGCAAACTCCCGTCGACCAGTGTGGCGATATGCTCATTCGTGACCGCCGCGGCAACTGGACCTATCAGTTAGTCGTCACCGTGGACGACCACCTGCAAGGAGTCACCGACGTGATCCGCGGTATCGACCTGCTCGCATCCACAGGTCGACAGGTGCTGTTGGGCCGCCTTATCGGCCGCCCCTCTCCGGCCGAGTTTGCGCACCACGCACTCATCATGAAGTCGCCCACCCAGAAACTCAGCAAGTCGGATGGCGACACAGGCGTCCGCGACCTGCGCGCGGCTGGTTGGACCCGGCAGCGTGTGATGGACGCGTGCCGTATGATGACTCATACCCCGGAGAGCCCGCTGCCATGAACCACTCGGACGTCGATCCGTTACTCGACCGGCACCAACAGTCGTTTCGGAGCCGCTCGGCGGAAACGCTGGCCGGCGACCACGGGGAACACGGCACGTTCGACAACCCGGCGGCCGGCATCGTGATGGGTCGCCCGGAGGTTCAACGGGTTTACGAGGACTGGCTCGCGGCGTTTCCAGATATGGACTTCATCTGGTCGGCACCGATCGTCGAGGGCACTCGCGTGGCGCTTTTCTGGTATTTCACCGGCACGGTCTCCGGACACTTTTTAGACGACGTTCACCCCGGCACGCGAGTCCAGTTTGACGGCGCCGCCGAGTACGTCGTCTCTCCGGAAGGAATTGTCAGCGCGCGTCATCTATTCGACTTCACTGGCGCGTTGGTCCTGGCCGGCGTTCTCAAGGTCAAGCCGGCCTAGCGACATCCCCGTCACACACCTCATGCACCCCCTCACCGCAAGAATCCGTTCGCTTGAGGCCGTGGCGCGCCAGCTCGATCCGCAGGACGCTGAACGCGCGGCGCTCCTGCAACCGGTGGTGGACTACGGAAACCGCTTTCTCGATGGTCTCGCGACGCGCCCGATGTTCGTCGAATCGGCCACCGGCCGCACCTCGGCGCTTGACGCACCGTTTCTCGAAGGCCCATCCGCGATCGAGGACCTGTTGTACATCGTTGACACCGAAGTCGACACACCAGGCCTCAATCCGGCCAGCGCCGGCCACCTTGGGTATATTCCCGGCGGCGGCCTGTTCCACTCGGCGCTGGGCGATTTTCTTGCCGCCGTCACCAACCGGTACTCGGGCGTTTTTTTTGCATCGCCCGGTGCGGTGCGCATGGAGAACCGGTTGCTGCGATGGATGGGCGACCTCGTCGGCTATCCACCGACGGCTGTCGGCAACCTGACATCGGGCGGCAGCATCGGCAACCTCATCGGTGTGGTCTCGGCTCGAGACGCGCAGGGCATCTCGTCGAAGATGATTGAACGCGCCCCGATCTATCTGACGCGGCACGCCCACCATTCCGTCGACAAGGCCTTGCGGATCGCAGGCCTCACCGAATGCCCCATCCGGCATGTCCCCATGGACGGGCAATACCGCATGGACGCCGACGCGCTGGAGCGCCTGGTCGTCTCCGACATCGCGGCCGGCCTCCGCCCGTGGCTGGTGGTGGCGTCAGCGGGGAGCACGGATGTTGGCGCGGTCGATCCCCTGCCGGCCATCGCCGACATCGCTGCCCGGCACGGCCTGTGGTTCCACCTCGACGCCGCGTACGGCGGCTTCTTCGCCCTCTGCGACAAGGGCAGGCGCATTCTGGCGGGCATGGATCGATCGGATTCGATCGTGATGGATCCCCACAAGGGACTCTTCCTGCCGTACGGCACAGGAGCGGTACTCGTGAAGAACCGGACGGCCGTGCTCCACGCGCACCGGTACGACGCACACTACATGCAAGACACCTTCGACCCGCGCAATGAAGACTCGCCGGCGGATCTGTCACCCGAACTGTCGAAACACTTCCGTGGCCTGCGCGTGTGGATGCCCCTGAAGGTGTGCGGCCTGGCGCCGTTTCGAGCAGCCCTTGAAGAAAAGCTTCTGCTCGCGCGCTACTTCCACGACGCGATTCAGGCCATGCCTGGATTTGAAGTAGGCCCGGCACCCGAGTTGTCCGTGTGCACGTTCCGTTACAAGCCGAAGACCGGCGACGCGGACGCGTTCAACGCGCGACTGGTGCGGGCCATTCGCGAAGACGGCCGTGTCTTCCTGTCGTCTTCTCAAGTGGACGGTTACTTCATCATCCGACTGGCGGTGCTGGCATTCCGCACGCACTTGGACACGATCGATCTGACCATCGACCTGCTGCGCCGGAAGGCAGAAGACCTCGAGGCGGGTCAGGACGGACTCACCGCCAGCTCTTGAACGGATACGTCCGCAGGCTGGAGTTGCTGTACCGCGGATCTCCTGACACCTCTTCGCCCACCCAGGCGGGACGCGCAGGCTCGTCGGTCTCGGAAGCCAATTCCACCTCGGCGACAATGAGTCCGTCGTTGTCGCCGTGAAAGACATCAATCTCCCAGGTGTGATCGCCGTGCCGCTCCAGGTACCGATGTTTGTCGATCAGAGGTTGTCCGCACAACTGATCGAGCATGACCTCGGCATCGGCCAATGGGATCGGGTATTCAAACTCCAGACGCGATATGCCCGTCGTGGCGCCCTTGACTGTCAGTTTCGCCTCGTGTCCCTCCAGGCGAACACGCACCACCCGCCCCTCCTGTGAGAGCAGGTAGCCCTGTGTGAATCGTGTGCCGGCGTCCCTCGGCGTCCACGCACCAGGCCTGACCAGGAACTTCCGTTCGATCTCCTGTGCCATGGGCGCCTGATGGCCTGTCAGTTTGCGAACGCGGGAATGCCCGTCTGTGCGCGGCCGAGGATCA
>SYFT01000087.1 GCA_005799825.1 Acidobacteriota bacterium
CCACATGCTGGCCTTTGAGGGCGACAGCCACGTGGAGTGGTTCGAGGGGAACTACCAGGAATACGAAGAAGACAAGAAGCGCCGCCTGGGCGTGGACGCCGATCAGCCGCACCGCATCAAATACCGCAAGCTGACGCGCTAGTTTCACACGAGGTATGAAGGACTGAAGGAAAAGCCTATGCTGCTTCTGGGGTTTCATGATCCTTCATGTCTTCACGCTTTCATGTGTCGTGTTTGATGGATAGCTGATGTTCACTGACCTGCGTGCATTCCTCGATCAGCTGCGCCGCGACAAGGATCTTGTCGAGATCGATGCACAGGTCGACCCCGTTGAGGAAGCCGCCGAGATTCACCGGCGCGTGATCGCCGCCGGCGGACCGGCATTGTTGTTCACGCGGGTCAAAGGCGCGGCATTTCCGCTGGTGACTAATCTTTTCGGCACCCCGCGGCGCGCCGAAATGGCTTTCGGGCCCCGGCCCCTTCACTTCATTAAGCGCCTCGTACATCTGGCCGAGACGATGCTGCCGCCAACGCCCGAAAAACTCTGGGGCGCGCGCGACGTGGCCATGCAGGCCCTGCGCGTCGGCCTCAAGAAACGCTCGACCGGGCCGGTCACCGACGTGGTGACGAGCGACGTCCGCCTCGATCAGCTCCCGGCGCTCACGTGCTGGCCCGAAGATGGCGGGCCATTCATCACGCTGCCTCTGGTCTACACCACACACCCGGATAAAGGCGGGCCGAACCTCGGGATGTATCGCCTGCACGTGCACGAACGCACGTCCACCGGCATGCACTGGCAAATCGGCAAGGGCGGCGGGTTTCACTACGCGATCGCCGAGGTGAAACAGCAATCGCTGCCGGTCACCGTCTTTCTGGGCGGTCCGCCCGCGTTGATGCTGGCGGCGATTGCACCGCTGCCCGAGAACCTGCCCGAGATGTTGCTCGCCTCACTCATCGCCGGAGAGAAGATCGCGCAGGTGCCCGGTCCCAACGGCCACCCGCATCCGCTCGTCGCGCGCGCCGAATTCGCGCTGATGGGCTCGGTCGCGCCTGGCGTCCGCAAACTCGAAGGGCCGTTCGGCGATCACTACGGCTACTACTCACTCGAACACGACTATCCTGTCTTCCAGGTCTCCCAGGTCGCCCATCGTCGCGACGCGATCTACCCGGCAACCGTAGTGGGGAAGCCTCGGCAGGAGGACTTCTTCATCGGCGACCTATTGCAGGATCTGCTGTCGCCGCTATTTCCGCTGGTGATGCCTGCAGTGACCGAGTTGTGGTCGTACGGCGAGACCGGTTACCACTCACTCGCCGCCGCCGTGGTGAAACAGCGCTACCGGCGTGAAGCGATGGCCAGCGCCTTCCGTATCCTCGGCGAGGGCCAATTGTCGCTGCAGAAGTTCCTGCTGGTCACTGATCAGGCCGTGAACCTGCGCGACTTTCGCGCGACGCTTGAACACGTGCTCGCCCGCACGAATCCCGAGACGGACCTGTACGTCTTTTCGAACCTGTCCATGGACACGCTCGACTACAGCGGCCCTTCGATCAATGAAGGCTCCAAGGGCGTGTGGCTGGGACTCGGCGACCCGGTGCGCGACCTGAAACGCGAGTTCCGGCCCGCCGTGCCCCCGTCTTCGGACGTGCGGGACGTCCGCGTGTTCTGCGCCGGCTGCCTGGTAGTGAGTGGTCCGGCGTTTGCGAACGACGCAAAGGCAGCAGCGAGGCTGGCGGCAGACCCGGCATTTGCGGGATGGTCGCTCGTGGTGCTCACAGACGACGCGGATCGTGCGACACGCAGTGACATGAATTTTCTGTGGACGACGTTCACGCGGTTCGAGCCGGCCGCCGATATTCATGCGGGCGCGACGCGAGTGGTGCGAAATCACATCGCGTATCAGGGGCCGGTGCTCATCGACGCGCGAATGAAGCCTTGGTATCCGAAAGAAGTGACCTGCCGGCCGGAAGTGGCCGCCACCGTCAGTTACCGATGGCGCGAGTATTTTCCGCACCGCGACATCCGCATGGGCGATGCGGAGAAGGGCCATCTTGACTAGTCGATTGATGCACCTTGTGGCCGTGGCGGGCGCGATCGGCCTGGCGGCTGCCTGTGGGCAATCAGGACCGCAGGTGCAGTTTCTCTCCATCGCCACCGGCGGCACCGGCGGCGTGTATTACCCGTATGGTGGCGCGCTGGCTCGAGTGCTTACGTCGGAGCTCCTAGACACGCAGGTCACTGCGGAAGTGACGGGAGCGTCGGTGGACAACCTCAAGCTGATGCAACAGGGCCGCGCGGATCTCGCGTTCACGCTGGCCGACACGTTGCATGAAGCTGCGGCCGGCACTGGGCCGTTCGCGGCGGCCGGGCCCGTTGACGCCCGCACCGTCGCGGTGCTCTACACGAACTACACGCATCTGGTGACTCGTCAGGGTAGTGGTATCACGCGTGTGGCAGACCTGAAGGGACGCGTAATCTCCACTGGGTCGCCCGGGAGCGGGACGGAACTGATCGCGGATCGGTTGCTGCAGGCGGCCGGCATCGACCCGCGCCAGGGCATCACGCGCCACGCGCTGGGCGCTAGTGAATCAGCGGGCGCGCTCAAAGATGGCAAGGTGGACGCGTTTTTCTGGAGCGGCGGATTGCCGACGTCGGCCATCCAGGACCTGGCTGCGTCCACTGGGCTGACGATCGCGCTGGTGCCGCAGGATGATCTGTTGCCGACCCTTCAGGCGCGGTACGGCCAGGAACTCTATCGCGCTGTGTCCCTGCCTGGCGGCGCGTACCGCGGCATCGTCGATCCGGTGGCTGTGATCGGAGTCAGCAACGTGCTGGTAGCCTCCAGCCGGCTGTCGCCGGAGCTGGTGGAGGCCATTACCGCGGCTTTGTTCGACGCCAAGGCTGACCTGACCGCCGCTCATCCCGAAGCCCGGCACCTGGAGCGTGCCACGGGGCCCAACACCGCGCCCGTGCCCTTTCATAACGGCGCGCTGCGGTATTACCAGGCCCGTGGCTGGCGCTAGGGCTTTGGCCGCTACCTGACCTAGACTCATGGGTCATGAGGTCCGGGGCGTTCCTGACGGTCGTTCTCGTTGCGGCGTCGGCGTGTGGTCGACCGACTGGCCCGAGCGAAGCTTCGGCCGATCGCTTCGCGATCATGGCCCCGGCCAGCGCTTCACTAGATCTGGCCGCGATGTTCACCGAGAGTGGGGCCGCCGAGTGGGCCCAGGCCCGCGGTCGGCTCCGGGGGTTTCAGTTCTACCAGCAGGTACTGAGAAGGTTCTGCCAGACGTGTGGACCGAATAACGGCGCGCGACTGGTGGATGCGCGGCCGGGGGGCGCCTTTGCGTGGTTATCGGATCAGGACATTCAGATTGGCGTGGAGGCCGGCGCTGTCAAGGAACACACCTGCGACGGACGCGAACTGGGCAACGTCGTCATTAACGACATGCGCGTGGTCTACAACTCGGGCAGTCATGTGACGTACATCGCCATGGACGAGCCGTTCACGGCGGCGCTGCCCTACCGCGCCGGCGGGACCCGCGCGCACTGTGATTTCTCGGTCGATCAGACCGTGGTTGAGGTCAAGGCGTTTATCGACCGCGTTCACTCAGTGTACCCGTTGATTCGGGTTGGACTCATCGAGCCGTATCCCTACTTCTCGGTGGACGACATCACCCTGTTCATCGTCGGGCTTGAGAACGTGGACGTGCGGTTGCCGTTTTTCCGGCTGGATTTCGACCTGCGCCACCGGCGAAACGTGGATGCCAACGCCACCAACGATTTGAAGCGCCTTCGGGGCTTCCTGGACAGCCGTGGGATCGACTTCGAGTTGATTGTGACCGGGTACGACGGCAAAACGGACGCAGGTGCCGTGGCCTCGGCGATGGCGCTGGCCTATGAAGTGAGTGGCGCCGTCGGCACTCCGCACAGCGTGGTCTTCCAGGACTGGTCGGTGGATCGACAAGGGGGCGGCAGCAGCGCCGTCAACCTGCCGGAGCAGCAGGTGGGCTCGCTCGCGTGGCTCGTCAACAACGGCGTGACGGTGTTCCGGTGACGCCCATGATCTGGAGAATAGCTGTCGCGTCGGTGATGCTGGTGTTGGCGGTTGGCGTCCCTGCCGCCTTTGCGGACGACCCGCCTCGGGCTGGGGGCGATCGGACGCTCCTGTGGCATGTGTCGGTGCGCGCCCTGACGCCTGTGACGTCCACCGACCCGCAGCACGTTGGTGTGGGTGTGGGTGTGGCTCGCACTGGCACGTGCCGGGTGGCTGTTCGTTTTCAGCCTGCGGAACGAGGTGGGCTCGGCATGATCCACGGCGCGCTCGGGCTTCGCCTGTTCGATCGTGCCACGTGGCAGCTCTCGGTGGACCTGGAGCACACCCAAATACGCGCCAATCGACGCCTCTTCGTCGCTACGGGCTGGCAGCTCAATGGACACGACCGGCAGCAGGTGTCGCTGGTCACCGGTACCGTGCAGTGGCAGGAGAAGCGAATCTGGGGCCTGATCCGAGGCATCGAAGCAGGCGTGGGTCGCATGCAGGTGTGGCGTCTGGTGTCGGCACGTGCCGGCAGCGACTTATTGAACTTGTCACCCGACCCCATCCTGGAATCGGCGGCGCCGGTCGGCATCCTGGGTGTCCTGGCGGAGCGTTCCCTCGGGTGGGGATTTTCAGCAGAGGCGCGCGTGCGCGTCATCGGCGCCGGCCACTCACCGGGCGGAGAGGTGCCGTTTGCACACGTGACGGCTCACTGGGACCTGACGCGGCCGATCTCCGGTTCCGTCGGCTCGCGGCGGATGGAGTTTGGATTGTCGGGCAGCCATGCCACCAGCCCCCGCGCTGTGTCGTACTATCAGAACAGCCTGGGCCTCGCGCTGCGAGTTATGTTTTAGCTCGTGTCTCTGGACAACCGCCTGCGCGACGTTTCCTCCGCATCCGCCCTCGCCTTCCTGCTTTCCGCGCTGTCGCTGGCATGGGTGCTCTTCGTCATTCCTCCGCAGACCTATCGGCCTCTGGTGTTGCTCGTCGGCGTCTGGGCCACGCTTCGCCTGAAACCAGCTGCAGGCCGATGGGGGCCGGCAATCGATCTGGTGTGGGGGGTGCTCACGATGTTCGGGTTGGGGTGGCCGCTCGCGCAGGGTGAGGCGTTCTGGTATCGCGCCGCCAACCCGACTGGCGGCGACGTGGCGGCCGGCATGGCTGCGTTGCTTGTCATCACCGAGGCCGTACGCCGTACTACCGGCTGGGCGCTTCCGATCGTCACCGTGGGGTTCCTGGCGTACGCGGTCTTTGGTCCCGCGCTGACGTCCATCGGTTTTTCGGACATCGCCCATCGCGGGTACGACCTGCCGCGGCTGGTGGGCAACCTTTACATGACCCTTGAGGGCATCTACGGCGTGCCGCTTGAGGTGGCGGTGACGTACATCACGCTGTTCAGCATTTACGGTGCCGTGCTCGAGGCGTCCGGCGCCGGCACGTTCTTTCTGGATTGGGCATTGTCCCTCTCGAGTGGATCGCAGTCTCCTGCGGCGACAGGCCGGTCCGTTTCCCTCGCGGGGTTTCTGCTGGGCACGGTTTCGGGTTCCGGTGTCGCCACCACCCTGACGCTCGGGTCCATGGCCTGGCCGCTGTTGCGCCGCGCGGGATTCGAGGCGAACACGGCCGGTGCGATGCTTGCCGCATCGGGCATCGGCGCGTTGCTCTCGCCGCCGACGCTGGGCGCGGCGGCATTTCTCATCGCGGAGCACCTGCGTGTCTCGTATCTCCAAGTGCTGGTGATGGCCACCATTCCCACCGTGCTCTACTACGCCTCGATCGTACTGATGATCGATGGAGACGCGCAGCGCATCGCGCTGCCGGCGTCGGGTGCCGCGATCGGCCTGCCGAGGGCTTCACTGCCGGTGCACGGATACTGGCACTTTACCTCACTCTTCCTCGTGGCCGCGCTGATGGCGCTAAGCTTCACGCCGTTCCGCGCGGTGTTCTGGGCCACGCTGGCGGCGATTGGCATCAGCGTGATGACGCGCACGCCGCTGGGGCCCAGGCGTCTGGCGACGGCGCTCTCCGATGGCGGCAAGGATACCTTGTCGGTACTCTCAATCACCGCCGTTGCCGGTGCCATCGTCGGCGTGGTGACACTGACGGGCTTCGGCCTCAAGGCGGCCGGCCTCATTGTGGCGCTGGCGGGCGGGTCGCTGCCGTTGACCGTGTTGTTCGGAGCGCTCGCGGTGTGGATTCTGGGACTCGCGGTGCCGGTGACCGCGTCGTACATCATTGCGGCTGTGATGGTGGTGCCGGCACTGATCGCAGTGGGTGTCGCACCGATTGCCGCACACATGTTCGTGTTTTATTATGCCGTGTTGTCGGAGGTCAGTCCGCCGACAGCGCTGGCGCCGTTTGCGGCCGCAGCGCTCACGGGCGGCCAACCGTTCCGCACGATGATGCTGACGTGGCAATACTCGCTGCCGGCATTCCTCGTGCCGATTGCATTCACGCTTGAGCCGCGAGGCATGGGCATGCTGATGCAGGGGCCCTGGGGCGAGGTGGTGGTGGGTTCGATGACCGCCCTCGCCGGGGTCGCTGCGCTGGCGTTCGCGATCACGGGTTCCCGGGGGATGCTGGCGTTACCTGGATTGCGTATGGTGCTGGGGATTGGCGGTGTGTTTCTGGTGCATCCGGCACCATGGTCGGACATCGCCGGCACCACGCTCGTGGCCGCGGTCGCAGTAATACGCCGTGTTATCTTTAGCCCGTCCCGGAGGACGCTCACATGAAAATGTTGAAACAATACTGGATTCTGGCCACGGTAGCAGTGGCGATTGCTGCCGGCTCCACGCTTGCGGCGCAGACGCGACAGGCCGTCCCGCCGCGGACCGGTCCCCAAACGCTCGCTGCGGTGACCACGCCGAAGGCGGAGTTGGGGAACAACCTTGGCGACGACTACTACCTCGCCAATTACACCCAGCTGATGGCGTACTGGCGGAAGCTCGAGAAGGAATCGCCGCGTCTGAAGGTGGAGGAGATCGGCAAGACCGCTGAAGGCCGGCCGCACCTGATGACCATCATCACGTCGCCCGAAAATCATCGCCGTCTCGATCGGTTCCGCGAGATCTCGGCACGGCTGGCCACCGCTGAGGGGCTGACCGACGAGCAAGCGCGTGCGCTAGCGAAAGAAGGCAAAGCCGTGGTCTGGATCGACGGCGGCCTGCACGCCACCGAAGTGCTGGGCGCACAGCAGTTGATGGAAACGGTCTATCAGTTGGCGAGTCGCACCGACGAAGAGACGATGCGGATTCTCAACGACGTGATCATCTTGGCCGTGCACGCGAATCCGGACGGGATGGAACTTGTGTCGAACTGGTATATGCGGAATCCCGTGCCCGAGCAGCGCTCCACGGCCGGCATCCCGGTGCTGTACCAGAAGTATGCCGGCCACGATAACAACCGTGACTTCTACATGTCGGCGCTCGACGAGTCCACCAACATGAACCGCGTGATGTACAAGGAGTGGTTTCCGCAAATCATGTACAACCATCACCAGACCGGCCCGGTCGGCACAGTGATGTTCGCACCGCCCTTCCGCGATCCCTTCAACTACAACTTCCATCCCATGATTCCCGCCGGTATCGACCTGGTGGGATCTGCGATGGCGAACCGCTTCCTGGCGGAGGGCAAGCCGGGCGTGACGTCGCGACAGGGCGCCTCGTACTCGACCTGGTGGAACGGCGGTCTGCGCACGACCGCGTACTTCCACAACATGATTGGCATTCTGACCGAGACCATCGGCGGCCCAACGCCGACGTCCATTCCGTTTGTGGCGACGAAACTGCTGCCGAGCTCAAGCCTCTGGTCGCCGATTGCACCGCAACAGTGGCACTTCCGTCAGTCGGTGGACTACTCGCTGACGGCCAACTACGCGATTCTCGACCTAGCCTCGCGGTATCGCGAGACATTTCTTTTCAATATTTACCAGATGGGCCGCGACAACATTAAGCGGTCGGGCGAGGATTCCTGGACGATGACGCCGCGGCGGGTGGCGGCGATTCAGGCGAAGATGGCGGTGGCTGGTGGCGCGGGCGGTGGCCGCGGTGGCCGCGGCGCCGGTGCAGGCGCCAGCGCGAATGTGCCCAATGCCTACTGGACAGAGTTGCACTCGCTCGAGACGCGCGATCCGCGCGGGTTCATCATGAGCGCGGACCAGCCCGACTTCGGCACGGCGACGCGTTTCATGAACGCGCTGATCAAGACCGGCGTGACGGTGCATCGCTCGACCGCAGCGTTCACGGCGAGCGGCAAGCAGTACCCGGCTAACTCCTACGTCGTCAAGACGGCGCAGGCGTTCCGGCCTCATGTGATGGACATGTTCGAGCCGCAGGATCACCCGGATGACTTCCCGTATCCAGGTGGCCCGCCAAGCCGGCCGTACGACAGCGCCGGCTACACGCTGGCGATGCAAATGGGTGTGCAGTTCGATCGCGTGCTCGACAATTTTGATGGTCCGTTTATGAAGGTCGTTGGCATGGCCGTCACGCCAGCCGGCCGTGTGATCGGTGGTCCGACGGGCGGCGGCCAGGCGGCGGGGTATTACTTCACGCACAAGGCCAACGACAGCTACATCGCCGTCAACCGCCTGACGAAGGCCGGCGAAACGGTGTCGTGGCTGGCGGATGGTCCCATGGGGGCCGGCACGTTTTACGTCGCGGCCAAGGCCACAACGCGCGCGACGCTCGACAAGCTCGCGGTGGATCTGGGGCTGACGTTCCAGGCGGCTACGTCCGCTCCCACCGGCCGTCTGACCGTGCTGCGCGCGCCGCGCATCGGCCTGTTCGACCAATACGGCGGGCAGATGCCTTCGGGGTGGACGCGGCTGGTCTTTGAGAACTTCGAGTTCCCCTACACCGTGGTCTTCCCGCCGATGCTCGATGCCGGCAACCTGATCGACAAGTTCGACATCATCATCTTCAACGATGGCGGCATTCCCGCTGTTGGTGGCGGTGCGGACGGTGGCCGTGGCGGCGGCGCCGGCGGTGGTGGCCGCGGCGGTGGCGCCGGTCCTGAGATCCCGGAGGAATTCCGCAACCGGCAGGGCAGCGTGACCGCCGAGACGATGAACAAGATCAAGGAGTTCGTGCGAGCCGGTGGGTCACTGCTGACCATCGGCGGGGCGTCGGCCAGCATTGCGGCGCACTTTGACCTCCCGATCGAGAGCCATCTCACCGAGCGTAGCCAAGACGGCCGCCTCGGCCCGCTGCCGGGGGCCAAGTTTTACGTGCCTGGGTCGGTGCTGCGCGCGGCGGTGGAGCCCAACTCGATTCTGGGGCACGGCACGGGGCCGGAGATCGATGTGTTCTTCGACAACAGCCCGACGTTCCGCCTTGGACCAGCCGCCACCTCGCGCGGGATCAAGACGATTGCCTGGTACAACACGCCGACACCGCTCCGCAGCGGCTGGGCGTGGGGACAGCACTATCTGGAAAACGGTATCGCGGCGTTCGAGGCCGAAGTGGGCAAGGGCCATCTGTACGTGTTCGGTCCCGAAATCGCCTTCCGCTCGCAGCCGCACGGCACGTTCAAGTTCCTGTTCAACGGAATCCTGCGTAGCGCGACCGAAGGCCTGCGCTGAACAGGTCTTCGGAGACTCACACGAGGCATGAAGGGCTGAAGGATCACTGATCCTTCAGCCCTTCATGCCTCGTGTAAGCCCACCCTTGCGTGCGCAGCCGGTCTTATTGGTTCGGCGCGCCGCCGCCGCGGCCGGTGCCCGGCGCGGCCGGCATCGCGGCCTTGTCGAAGCGCGGCAGCATCTGCTCGCGCATCGCGATGTGATACACCGCCGACGCCACCGCAATCGCCGACTTCTTCACGTCGTCTTCCACGATGCGCTCGTAGGTGTCGAGGTTCGTGTGCCACGTGTGGCTGTTGTACTCCATCGGATCCTGGCTGGCGCCGATGCCGGGGATGCCGGCCGCATTGAACACGGTGCTGTCGGTGCCGCCCGCTGCGCGACTGGCTGACGCTGTGGCTCCATAGACGCCGAAGTCTTCAAACTCCTTCAAATACGTCGCCACAATCCGTGCCGCTTCGGGTGGGCCGAACACGGACATGCCGCGCACGCGGCCCGTGCCCGAGTCGATATTGAAGTAGCCGTTGAACTTCGAGAACTCCGGGAGCGGGTCTTCAGCGGAACCAAAGTGCGCTGCCACATATGCGCGTGAGCCTAGCAGGCCCTGTTCTTCGCCACCCCAGAGCGCCACGCGAATCGTTCGTCGCGGCTTGACGCCGATGGCCTGAAGGATGCGAGCCGCCTCAATCATGATCGCGCTGCCAGCCGCGTTGTCCGTGGCGCCGGTCGCCGAGTGCCACGAGTCCAGGTGGCCGCCCAGCATGACCACCTCGTCGGCCTTGTCCGTGCCTGGAATCTCGGCGATGGCGTTGTAGGACGTCCGGCCTTCGGGATAGTCGCGGTTCACCAGGGTGAATTCGAGCCGCACCGGCGTGCCGTCGGCCATGATGCGTGTAATGCGGCCGTAGTCCTCATTGCGCAGGACGACGGTCGGAACGGTTTTCGTCGTGTCGTACGCCGAGTAGTTGAACGCGCGAATCTGACCGTGTTCGCGGGCGGCATCATTGACGCGCACGCCGGCACCCGCGGTCATCAGGAACGCGTTGACCCGTGTGGCCACTTCCGCGCCAGTCAGGCGGGCCGGGCCCGCCAGCGGGGCCGCCTGACCGCCTCGGCCGGCACCGGGGGCATTGCCGCCTCGGCCGCCTCGGCCCGCGCCACCAGGCGCGGCATTCGGATCCGGGTTGAACTGCGCCTTCACCTGCTCGTCGTCGCGCCGTTTGGCGGGTGGGGCTTCCTGGAAGGCCACCTGCGTATGAGCGCCCACAAACACAATGCCGCCGCGCACTTTGACTTCGATGGACTTGAAGTACGCGTTGAGTTCGTCTTCGGTCGGGCCCAGGCGCTGGGGCACGTTACCACGCCCGGCACCGCCGCGGCCGGTGACATCAGCGGCAATCGGAGCGTCGACCACGGGCCCCAGGGGCGTGATGAGATGGACGCCTTCGGCGGTGACGGTGCCCTTGGTGGACGGTGTCCACGCGAGCACCTCAAACACCAGATTGTCTTTCACGGGCGAGAGGATGTGGCCGCTGGCCTTTTCGTTGAGCCAGCCAGCACGACCGAAGTCCCACGGCTCGAGCTTGCCGTTCTTGAACCCCCACTGTTCCATCTGCTGCACGGCCCACTTCGCCGCGTTTTCATGGTTGGGGGAACCGGTCAGCCTCGGTCCATGCACGTCGGTCAGAAAATGCATGGTCCGCATGATTTGGGAGTGGTCCCAGCCTTCTTTGCGGATTTTCGCATTGATGTCCTTGTCAATCGTTTCCTGGGGGGCCTGTGTGGCGATGGCAGCGGGGAACGCCACCGCAAGACCGAACATGAGCAACGGGGAAAGCAGCCTGCGCCTCATATCTGAGCACTCCTATCGGCGCCCCTGAAAGGACGCCCTGCGTACGGGGATTCGTGGGGCCGCCTGTCGTGTTCTGATAGACGGTGAGCAAGCGGATCATACATGACGCACCAGACGTGGACCTATCCGACGGAGTTGGCGGAGGCGTTGCTGGCATACGGGCTGAAACCCACAGGCACGACGCCGCCACTGCTGGTGCGCGACGCCGTCAACGACCTGTACCGCTATGAAATCCGGCGCCTGCGGCAACGCCGTCACGACGGCCTGGTGGAAAAATCGAGATACGTGAACGAAGTGATCCTGCTGCGCAAGCGCTACTGGCCGCTGTCCCTGCAGCCGGATGACTGGGAAAAGATCTGCGCTACCCGTTTTTCTCTGGCTCCCAGCGTAGACCAGCCCTGAGAATGCGCTGAATCAGCGCCGGATAGTCGACGTCGGACATGTCGGCCGACCGCGCAAAATCTTCGCCTCTGGCAATCTGCGGATTCGGGTTGGCCTCGATCACCCAGACCCGGCCCTGGGCGTCAGTCCGCATGTCGATACGGGCGTAGCCGCTGAGTTGCAGCGCCCGGTACACCCGCTTGCACATCGTCGGAATGCGCTCCTGCAATCCTTCGGTCAACGCCTCGGCAACTCCCGTCATGATGCCGGCCTTCTCCTGATAGCTGCTGCTCCACTTCACGCGCGAGGTCGCAATACGATGTTGGCGGTCGGTCATCTTTTGGAAAAACATCTCCCAAACCGGAAACACCTGAAGCCGCTCGTTGCCGACGATGGCGCAGTACAGTTCGCGGCCTTCGATGTATTGCTCCACGATGGCTTCGGTGTGGATGGACTCGTGGATGAACTGGATCCGCTCCAGCATGCGTCGCTCGTCTTCCACCACCGAGGCCTGTGAAATGCCGATCGAGGCTTCCTGGGTCAGTGACTTAACAATCACCGGATAGGTCATCCGCTTGGGCAGTTTGAACTTTTTGCGCCGATAAGCCACAGCAAAATCAGGCGCCGAGATGCGGTGATACTGCAGCAGCTTCTTCGACAGCGCCTTGTCGCGCGCCAGAATCATTCCTCGAGGATTGCAGCCGGTGTACGACAGCCGCAGCAGTTCCAGATACGACACCACGTTCTGATCGTAGGTGCCGACCTCGTGAAAAGCCTCGAGCAGGTTGAAGACGATGTGCGGCTTGAATTCTTCCGCTGCCTGCTTGATGGGGGTCAACTCATCCGCGATGCCCAGCACGCGCACTTCATGCTTGAGATCGTCGCGCAGCGTGTTGAGCACGTCGTACTCAGTCCGCCATGGAGCAGTGTCAGTCTCAATCCCCGACACGTCGTCTGGCGGGACGAGGTAATGATGAATAAGGAGGAGAACGCGAAGTCTCCTCATGCGTGATACCACCTCATTGTAGAGGAATCATAAACGGATCTCGCGCTGGAACAAAACGTGACGCGTGTTCCGACGTCGTCGTCAACACATCGCGCAGATACCAATCGACGCCGCGATCCTGATGCCAGTCGCGCGGGTAGCCGAGCGACACCTCTTCATGTCTGACGCCGTATCTCACGATGGTGGTGCGCATGTGAAGATGTCCCGACACACCTGCGCGTGCGCGAAAACGCCGTGGCCAGTCTTCAGTGCGCGTCGTGCCGCGCCAGATCGAAAATCGCGGCATGCGCGGCGGCTGCGAAACGTCATACCGCAGGGGCCACTGATTGATGAGGACGGTCTCGGCATCTGCCGGCAACGCGGACAGCCTGGCTTCAGTGGCCGCGCACCGCGCGGCACACCATGCTGAGCGCGATGGCCAGGGCGTGGAGTCCAGCATCTGCTCGTCGCCGCAGACCACGCCACTCTCATAAGCCCAGGCCAGCGCGCCTTCGCGAGATACGTCGGGTGGGCGAAAGGAGTAGTCATAGATCAGGAACATGGGACAAATGGAACTGGGGAACTGGGGCACTGGAGAACTGAGGAACTTGGGAAGTGTGAAACTGAGCGTAGGGGGTCTTCTGGTATCAGTACGCCGAAACTGCGGCACGTCTCAACGAGTTGGTCATAGCGGGTCTGGCCGCGGGTGCGGTCGGTGGCGTCAGATGGGCACCAGAGGTCGTGATTGCCCGTAGTCCAGATGACCTTCGCAAAGCGCGGCGTGAGCTGATCGAGCGCGAAGCGCAGGTGTTCAACGCGTTCGCCCACGTCGCCGGCCACGATGAGCCAGTCTTCGGGGTAGTGGGCCACGGCCTGAAGCCCTTCGCGATTGCGCTTGTGGCTAAGGTGCAGGTCGCTGATGTCGGGGAGGCGCATCAGCGGGTGGTCAACGCGTCAAGCGTCACGGGGCTTACGGTAATGTCGGGTCGAGGCGATCCGGCGACCTGTGGCACGGCCACCGAGAGCAGATATCGAGGTAGGGGCTGAAACAACGCAAACGCCCAGTCTCGGCTGGTGCCCACGAGCGACTCACGGAAGTTGATGGTGGGATGTTCGCCCGCGAGCGTGAACTCCAGGTCGGCCAGATGCACCGCGACACCGATGCCGCGCGCCTTGAGATAGGCCTCCTTCAGGGTCCAGTAGGCCAGAAACCGATGAGTCTGCTCTGCCTCAGGTCGTCGTTCGATGTCCGCGACTTCAGCCGGTGCGCAGAATCGCTGTGCCAGATCCCGGGTCAGGGGCCGGCGATCCAGATCCTCGAGGTCTACTCCCACCTGCGCCACCGAAGACAATACACACGCCACTAGGTTCCCGGAATGGGTCAGGTTGAACGACCAGGGCGATGGGGGAGATGCAATCTCGGGACGCCCACGCTCCCCTGCCTTCAGTTCCCACGCGGCCGCCGCCGTGCCTGTCAGCGATTCGAGCCAACTGCGAATGAGCAGTCGGCCCACTAGGAACTGTTGCGCGGAGAGTGGGTGACGATAGCGGGCGAATCGATCACGTTCGGCTTGCGGCAGGCGTGACGCCCAGGCCGACGCGTCCTGCGCGGTGATGGACGATACGTCTACCCAGGCGACGCAAGCGGCGCGGTCGGCGGGACAGGGGAGGGACACGTCTGGTGATTGTAGCAATGGCGAAATGTCACTATTGCTACAATTATTCAATGGTGATCTGTTTGTTTCCAGGACAGGGGTCGCAGTCAAAGGGCATGGGTGCCGAGTTGTTCGATCGATATCCCGATTGGACCGCGCAGGTCGATGAGGTGCTTGGGTTCTCCATTCGTGAGTTGTGTGTAGACGACCCGCGCGAAGAACTTCGACGCACCCAGTTCACCCAGCCTGCGTTGTTTGTTGTGAATGCGCTGACGTATCGAGCGCGGATGGACGACGGCAAGCCGGTGCCGGAGTTTGTGGCCGGGCACAGCTTGGGCGAATTTAATGCGTTGCTCGCCGCAGGTGTCTACGACTTCGCCACCGGCCTGGCGATGGTCAAGCGGCGTGGACAGATCATGGGGCAGGTGAGCGGTGGCGGTATGGCCGCGGTCATTGGTATGGAACCGGCCGCGATTCAGGCCGTGCTCGAGACCACAGTGGCCGGGCGCCGGCTCGATGTCGCGAACTTCAATTCCTACGATCAGACAGTAATCGCTGGGCCGCAGGAAGACCTGGCCGTTGTCAAAGAACAGTTTGAAGACGCAGGCGTTCGGGCGTTTATCCCGCTCAATGTGAGCGCCCCATTCCATTCACGCTATATGCGCGCGACCGAGACCGAATATGGCGCGTTCCTCGCCGGCATCGAATTCAGACGCCCGGGGATTCCGGTGATTTCAAACGTCACCGGCAAGCCCTACGACGATGCGCGCGTGCGCGAGACGCTCTCCGAGCAGATCGGCCACTCGGTCCGCTGGCTAGATTCGATGGAGTTTCTGCTGTCGCAGCCTGAGCCTGCGTTCGAGGAAGTGGGACCGGGCACTGTCCTGTCGAAGCTCGTCGCGCAAATAAAGAAGCGGCGACGAGCCTGAGGGCGCTTCGCCATTGCGAGCTGGCTGCTAGTCACGGTCGGCATGTCCCTCGAGAAGGCCGGCTATCGTACTGCGGTCATCGGCAAATGAAGACTGGGTACGCCAGGCACCACCGGTCAGCCAGACCGCAAGGGCTTCGCGTATTCGTTTGGCATTCTCGATCACCAGCACGTTCATCGGCAGTTCACCGACCATCTGTGCCGCAATACCGAACACGTACCGGTGGAGTATGAGAAAAACTACGTCAACGACCTGTTCACGGCCGACCCATCGCCGAAGATCGTTTCCATCTCGATCCCGTCGTCCATGTACATCATCCCGCCGGCTTCGGCCACGGTGGCTTCGTTAGAATCGAGTTCCACTTCGACGAACTGCATGTCGTTGCCGAAGATCTTGTAATCGATATCGTGCATCTGTGCCATGTCGACGTCCTACCGCTAATGCTTCCAGATCGCGCCGAACCCGAGATCCCAGAGTTTCTTGTTCAAGGAGGGAATGTCCTTCGTAAACAGGTCGTCGGACCGAGACTTGAGCGCCTGCCATTCCGCGTTCATCTTCTCGAGCATGTCGAGCGACGGTTGATTGACCCGCGGCACGTCACTCTCGGTCTGGTTCACGACGAACAGGTAGTTGGCCGTGAACTTGTTCACGAAGTTCTCCACGTCGTCGTACGCCTTGGACTTGCGCTGCACCATATCGTCGTCCCATGCCTTCAACTTCTTGAGCAACGCGTCGGCATCAACCTTGACGCCGGCGAACTTCTCGCCGGCCGGCAACGTGGGCAGGAGCGCTTCGAGCTGTTTCTGCTTCTCGTAGAGACTGTTCACCGCCTTGTGCATGGCGGTAACATCAGTTTCCATCCTGGACATGATGGCGTGGTAATCACGGTAGGCGGCTGGCGTGGTCGAGTAGAGCGGATTCGCCAGAATCTCCGCGTCGGCCGTCACCGACTGACTGCCCATCTTGAGGGTGAACGTGTATCGCCCAGGAATGGCCTTGTGGCCGTTGTAACTCGCCTCGATATACACGCCAGGCACCCCGGGAATGATGGGATGCCGCATATCCCAGACAAACCGGTTCAGCCCCTTGGCTTTGGGCAACGCGGTGTCGGCGCCAGGACCACCGTCCCATTTTGTGAAGTCGGCCTTCTTCGATGTGTAGGTACGGACGGCCTTGCCTGCGGCATCGGTGATCTCAAGTGTGATGTCGTCGGCCTTCGGCACGTCTGGCAGGTGGTAATACAGCACGATGCCGTTGGCGGGATTGACGCCACGGAACTTGTTCGCCCCCGTGAACTCCTCATCCGACTCATTGAGTTCGCTGCCGCCATTGGCGATCAGCGCAGGCGCCGGCTGGAGGATCGAGAAGGCGGGTGTCTCCTTCTTGTGCTGTCGAATCAGCGCGAGGTCGTCGAGAACCCAGAACGATCGACCTGACGTGGCGGCGATGAGGTTCCCCTTGTGCACACGCAGGTCAGTGATCGGGGTGACGGGCAGGTTCAACTGGAAGGGCGACCACGCCTTGCCGCCGTTCCACGACACGAAGACGCCGAGTTCGGTGCCCGCGAAGAGCAGGTCGCGCCGCACGTCGTCTTCGCGGACGACCCTGGTGAACGCGTTGCCCGGGATGCCGGTGTCGATCTTCGTCCACGTCGCGCCGTAGTCGGTGGTCTTGTACAGCCCCGGTGCGTGGTCGTTGAACTTGTATCGGGTGGTGGCGATGTAGGCCGTCGCCTTGTCGAACGGGGACACTTCGATGGCATTGATCAGGCATTCGGCCAGACCGGTGGGCGTCACATTCTTCCAGGTGGCGCCGCCATCCCGCGTCAATTGCACCAGCCCGTCGTCGCTGCCCGTCCAGATGACACCTTTTTCGTGAGGCGATTCCGTGACGTAGGCGAGGGTGCCGTAGTTTTCTGCGCCGACGGCCTCGTTCGTGTACGGACCGCCGCCTTTGCCTTGTTTCTCGGCGATGTTGCGCGTGAGATCGCGCGAGACTTCCTTCCACGTCTTGCCCATATCCGTGGTCTTCAGCAAGTACTGCGAGCCATGGTAGTAGGCGTTCGGCTCGTGTTTGCTCCAGATGATGGGTGCGTTCCAGTTGTAGCGATACTTCATGTCCTTGGCGTCCATCCCAAGGTACTGAATGGGCGCCGCCATGACATTCGTGCCGGCACTGGCTTTGGTGTCCAGCACTTCTATCGTCCCCTGGTAGCTGCCGCCGAGCACGAACCTCGGGTTATCGGGATCAAACGCCAGGAACGCACTCTCGCCTCCGGCCGACGACGTCCAACTGGCGGTGGTGATGCCGCCGGCGCCCAGCTCACGCGAGGCAATTGACACCGACGAGTTGTCCTGCTGGCCGCCGTAGATGCGGTAAGGAAACTGGTTGTCCACGTTGATGCGGTAGAACTGGGCGGTGGGCATGTTGCTCTGCACACCCCAACTCTTGCCACGGTCAAACGTGATCGAGGCACCGCCGTCATTTGAGACGACGAAGTTGTCCGGGTTCTGCGGGTTGATCCACAGGTCGTGGTAGTCGCCATGCGGCGCCGACATCACCGTCCAGGTCTTTCCGGCGTCGTCTGAACGCAACATCGGCGCGCTGAGTACGTAGATCGTGTTTTCGTTTTTCGGATCGATGAAGAGTTCGATGTAGTACCACGCGCGCTGGACCAGACGGGGTTCGCTCGTCACCTTGCTCCAGCTCTTGCCGGCGTTGGTCGACATGTAGAGGCCGCGCTCGTCCTTGTTCGAGTCGCTCTCAATCAGCGCGTAGACTTTTTCTGGATTCGACCGGCTGACGGCAATCGCCATCTTCCCCATCTCTTCGGGGAGACCTTCCTTCATCCGTTCCCAGGTCTCGCCGCTGTCGGTGGACTTGTAGAGGCCCCCGCCAGGGCCGCCGCTAATCACTTTCCAGGGCAGGCGACCGTATTCCCACATCGCCGCATACATGATGCGCGGGTTAGTCGCATCCATCGACAGTTCTGACGAGCCGGTCCGCTCATCCACGAACAGGACGTTGTTCCACGTCGCGCCGCCATCGATGGACTTGAACACGCCGCGCTGCTTCGACGAGCTGTACAACGCACCCTGCGCCGCGACATAGACGATGTCTGGGTTCTTCGGGTGCACGATAATGCGTGCAATGTGCTGGGTCTCGCTCAGGCCCATGTGTTTCCACGTCTTGCCCGCGTCGGTGGAGCGGTAGACGCCGTCGCCGTGGTGCGTCATGACGCCACGCACGGCGTGCTCACCCATGCCGACGTACACGACGTTTACGTCGCTTTCGGCCACGGCCACCGCGCCAACCGACCCGGTCTTGAAGAAACCATCCGAGACATTGCGCCAGCTGATGCCCATATCGTCCGTCTTCCACAGGCCGCCGCCGGTGGTGCCCATGTAGTAGGTGTTCGGGTCGCCTGGCACGCCGGTGCTGGCCACCGAGCGTCCGCCTCGAAACGGCCCGATAGAGCGCCACTTGACCGGCTTGAAGAAGGCGTTGAGGTCGTCGGCTGACGCGGTCGCGGCCTGGGGCACGGCGACTTGCGCCGACACCGTCATAGCAGCGCCGCAGAGGAGAAGCAGGAGCATGAGTCTTTGAGTCATAAGGAAGTCGCCGCCAAGATTATGAACGAAGTCTGCGCCGATGTTACCGGCGCTGGAGGGTGAATTTCTGCACCCGGCGCCCCGTCGAGGCCTCGCCCACGTAGAGGTTCCCCTGCGAGTCCACGCTCATCCCGTGGGGGCGCAGCATCTGGCCCACCTGGCGGCCGCCGTGGCCGAATTCGCCGACGACCTCGAGCGTTGAACGCCGCAGGATCCACACTTTGTGATTAGTGCCGTCGGCCATGTACAGCCACTGCTGTTGGGCATCAGGCGAGAGCACGATCACAAATGCCGAACCCGACGAGAGCGTGGCAGGCGCGATCACTTGTTCCGCCAGGAACTTGCCGGACTGATCGAATACCTGAATACGGTTGCCGCGGCGGTCGGCTACGTAGATGCGGCCATCGCTCGAGCCGGTCAAGCCGTGCACGGTGGAAAATTGCGTCGGCAGGGCACCGCTCATCATGGACTTCGGATCGAATTTGGCCGTGTCGTCCGGCGGCTTGCCGTACGCGCCCCAGTGGCGCAGGTACTTGCCCGTCGCGCCGTCCACCACAACCACGCGGCGGTTGCGGTAGCCGTCAGCAATGAACGCTTCATTAGTTTTCGGGTTTACCCAGATACCCGCAGGGCCGCCCATCAGCGTGGGGTCGGCGCTCCCAGCGTTTTTGTCGTACTGTCCGATGGTGAGCAGCAGCTTGCCGTCGCGCGTAAATTTCATCACGCGGTGGTGCTGATAACTGCCAATCCAGACGTGGTCGTTGTGATCCACAAAGATGCCATGCGGGTTACGCGGCCAGTTAGTCGTGTCTTCCATCGGGCCGGTGCCCCAGCCCTGGACGATCTTTCCAGTGGCATCGAACTCCAGTACGGTGGGGGCCGCCTGACAACACGTGGCGATGGGCGGCGTCTGCGTCATCGACGTTTCTTCTTCAGTCAGTGTTTCGGGAAGGTGCGTCACCCAGACATGATTCTTCCCGTCTACGAATACCCCCGTCACAGCGCCAAGGATCCAGTTGTTCGGCATCTCGAGCGGCCAGCTCGGGTCCACTTTAAAGACCGGGGCGCCGGCAGCCGGCTTGGCCTGTCCGGCAAGGGGTGGACCGCCCAGAACGAGGGCGAACGTGGCGGCACAGGCGACCCACGCGAACGGGCGGACAAGGAGGTGGTTCAGCATGCGCACACGATATCCATTCACCCGGTCCTTCGCAATCAAGGCGGCCGTGCATCGCGGCGTTGACACCCACGCCGCGCTACGAAATGCCTTATTCGCCCTGGCTTTTGAACTGATCCTGCTCGTCGGCAAATAACAAGTTGAAGCTCGTGAGCGAGCCATAACACCCGGTGACGTATGCCTACAGCTTGATCTTCCCATCATCGGGTAGGTCTGATGCGTTGATGTGTTATTCGAGCGTTCTCAGGCGATTACGAAGCATCACGACCTTGTGAAAAAACGTTTCGATGGGCCAGGACTTCTCCTGCCGTGAGGCGTCGGCCGGCACCGCCACCCGGCCCTTGCGGTCCACGCCTCGCAGATAGTCGCACCGGCGGGCCCCTCAGTGTAGACTGGAGGGCATGACACAGTTCAAGACAGTGATCCGGGTGGGCGTCAGCACTGCGATCGTGCTCGCGTCCGTGGCAGCGGCTGATGGTTTCGCGCGGCAGGAACGCCAGCGCGCAAGCCCTCACGAGACGGTCTCGGCAGAAGTGGGCGGTGCCAAGATCAGCATTACCTACGGTCGGCCGTACATGAAGGGACGCCAGATCGCAGGCGGGCTGATCCCCTACACATCGGTCTGGCGGACGGGTGCCGACGAAGCCACGACGCTGACGACCGACAAGATGCTGATGTTCGGCAGGCTGCACGTCAGCGCCGGGTCGGTCACGTTGTGGACACAGGCCACCGAATCGGGCGCCTGGAAGTTCATCGTCAACAAGCAGACGGGCCAGTGGGGCACGGCTTACAAGCCCGAGAATGATCTGGGACGCATGGACATGGTGGTCGAGAAGTTGACCACGCCGGTGGAGCAGTTCACCATCGCCATTGAGCCCGGCACCGGCAAGTCCGGCCGCATCGTCATGACCTGGGACACGGTCAAGATGATCGTGCCGTTTTCGGTGATGTAACCTTTCGCCGACGCTGGCGATCGCTAAGGCCTCGGCCTTGAAGACCAGGCCGAGCTACGTACGGGGGGATACCGAGCCGATACGTAGCTCGATCCGGAACGTAGCTCGGGCTGGTCCGCAAGCTCGAGTCGCCCGCCCTAACACCGGGGGCGCATCGAGATTGGATTGAGCGTGATGCTGATGGCGATGCCGCATCAGCGACGCCCGTCAGGATCACGCGGCCCGTGGAGTCCTCCACGTTGACGCCGCCCGGGTCGCCCGATTCTACCGTGACCGTCCGGCTGGAACCAGGGCCGACGATGTTTGATCCCGCAAGTGCTGTCACGTCGGCCGCCGAAAGCGCGCGGGTATACCGTTGGACGCCCTTGATGTCGGTCATCGTGATTTCGAGCAGCGTGATTCGAAATCCAATGTTGTTGCCGGATTCGCGAATCGTCACCGCCATCTGTGCGCGATTCGGTGGACAGAGTCTGGTGAACGTCGGCGTGACCTCAGCCTCGGCGCGCATCGCCACAGTGGCGATAAGCGTTCCGGTCTGGCCCAAGTGAGTGGCGGTGATGGTGGTGGCTCCGTTGGTCAAAGCGGTGACCAGGCTCGTGCCCGAGACTGTGGCGACGGTGGAAGCACTTGATGCCCACGTTGCGGTGCCGATCACGTCGGTGGTGGTCCCGTCGGTGCGCCGCGCGGAGGCCGCAAGCTGGGACGTCTGGTTGCGGTTGGCAAACCTGACCGACGTAGCGCCTGCAGCGGTGACCGTCACCGTCTGCACGGTCGGTGTGGGGCTTGATGAACCGCTCTCGCAGCATGCAGCCACTAGGCCAATGGCGAGAATCGCAATGAGGTTTCGCGTCTTTGGAGACGTCCAGAAGATCGTATACTAGGACAGCTTTCCCCTCCCCCCCCCACCGGATTTTCCCGGCAGTCAGGACGTCTTCGTGCCTTTTAGTGCTCTCAAACTTCACCCCAGCCTGCTCAAAAGTGTGAAAGAGATGGGCTTTGCCCGTCCCACGCCCATCCAACTGGATGCCATTCCTCCCGCGCTCGAAGGGCGCGATGTACTGGCTTGCGCCATGACGGGCAGCGGCAAGACGGCGGCGTTCCTGCTGCCGCTCATCCATCGCCTGATTGACACGCCACGCGGCCAGACGCGGGCGCTGGTGCTGACGCCCACGCGTGAACTCGCCGTGCAAATTCTTGAAGACCTCAAGGATCTGGCCGTGCATACGCCCATCACCGGGGCCGTGGTCATCGGGGGTGTGGGCATGGGCCCGCAGGAACATGCCTTCCGGAGCGGGGTAGACGTCATCATCGCCACGCCCGGCCGGCTCATGGATCACATGCGCCAGTCCTACGCCAAACTCCAGCACCTGGAATACCTCGTGCTCGACGAAGCCGAGCGCATGCTC